>VBOC01000018.1:33827-37175 GCA_005877655.1 Ignavibacteria bacterium | reverse complement strand
TTTGATCTTGACCCGTTTTGTAGACAAAGAGAAAAGCCAGGCTATTCGTGAAAGGAGATACTGGCATGGAAGCAGAGAAAAAGCGCAAGAGGTTTGATCGGCAGTTCAAGTTGGATGCCGTGAATTTAGTAATTAATGGTGAATGATCAGTAGCGGAATACCCACGCAATCTTTCCCTTCAATGGAATACATGCAGCGGGGGCCGGCTACTTGCTTCGCTCCAGCACGAAACCCACGAAACGCCTGAGCGCATCTTTGGAGGGCGATTCGGGGAGCGGTTCGATCGCCTCCAGAGCCAGGTTTGAATAGAGTTCCGCTTTCCTCGTCGTATATTCGATGCCGCCGAATTCGTGGGCGAACTCGACGATGCTCTGCAATTCCTTTTTGCTCGATCCATTCTTGATGATGCGCAGAATCGCTCTCGACCGGCCGTTCGGCGCGTTCGAAAATGAATGGATGAGCGGGAGGGTCAGCTTTTTTTCCTTCATGTCGAGTCCCGTCGGTTTGCCGGTAATGCTCTTCCGGCCCGTGTAATCGAGCAGGTCGTCGCGGATCTGGAACACCATCCCGATGTTTTCGCCGAATTCCTTCAGCCGGCGAAGGATTTCCTCGTCGTGCGTCACGCTGGCTCCGCCGATCTGGCAGCACGTCGAGAGCAGCGATGCGGTCTTGTCGGATATGATCTTCAGATATGTCGCCTCATCGATATCGAGGTCCCGGCTCTTGGCAATCTGGAGAATCTCCGCCTCGCTCATCCTCCGGACCGCGTCTGATGTGATTTTCAGGAACTGGAAATCATTGTGATCGAGAGATAGGAGCAGCCCCTTTGCGAGCATGTAATCTCCCATGAGGACTGCAATTTTGTTTTTCCAAACGGCGTTGATCGAGGCGAGCCCGCGGCGTGTGTCGGCGTCATCCACGACGTCGTCGTGGATGAGCGTTGCCGTGTGCAGGATTTCCACCAGCGACGCGCCGCGGTAGGTGCTGTCGTTGACCATTCCGCATGCCTTGGCCGTGAGGAGCACGAGCGCGGGCCTGATCCGTTTCCCCTTTTGCCGGATAATGTAGCGCGCGATCAGGTCGACGAATGCTACCTTTGAACGCATCGCGCTGCGGAAGAAGTGATTGAACTCCTCCAGCTCTTCGGAAACCGGCCGGGTGATCTCTTCAAGCTTCATGGTCGATGTCAGGCCTCCGCTGCGCGGGCCTCCTCGCGCTTACGCTGGGCGATTGCGGCGATCCAGATGCTGAGTTCGAATAAGAGGAACATCGGAAGGGCGAACACCGTCATCGTGACCGGATCGGTCGTGGGCGTTACAACCGCCGCGATGATCAGGATGATAACGATCGCGTGCCTGCGATAGTGCCTCATGAACGCGGGGGTCACGATCCCGAATCTGGCGAGAAAATACGAGACCATCGGAAGCTCGAAGATCAGCCCGGAGAGCAGGATCAATTGAAGAACGAAACTCATGTACTCGCTGATCGAGATCATGTTCTGGATGTCGATCGTTCCGAACGTCGCGAAGAACTGCAGCATGTAGGGCAGCATAATGAAATAGGCGAACGCGACACCGGCCAGAAAACAGAGTGTCGTGCAGAGAACGATTCCTGATATATATTTTCGCTCTTTTAGCAGCAGGCCCGGCTCGACAAACTTCCAGAGCTGATACAGAATCCAGGGAGAGCTGAGAATCAAACCGCCCACGATGACGACCATCATGTAGAAGGTGATCTGGCCGTACGGCACCGTGTTGATGAGGTGGAGGGGCGGAGTGATGGTCCTGCTGGGCCGGAGAATGAAATCGTTCACGAGCCGGTCGGCAAATATCCCGCAGAGAATGACCCCCACCAGGAGTCCGAGCAAGGCCTTGATCAGCCGCCACCTGAGCTCCTCAAGGTGATCGATAAAGGACATCTCTTTCCCGTTCTCGGCATGCTCGTCCGATTCGCGGTCTTCCAGCTCCTGGTCGATTTGTTCGGACCTGTCGGGCAATGGCTACCTTTCAACGTCCGGGAGAGGGTAGAGGGGAAATTTCCCGCACAGATCGCCGACGCTCGCTTCAACTTCCTTGTAGACCCTTGTGTCACCGATCTTTGCGAGCACGCGATCGATCAATCCCCCCACAATTTCCATCTCGGGTTCACGCATGCCGCGTGTCGTGAGGGCCGGCGTGCCGCTGCGGATGCCGCTTGTAACAAGCGGGCTCTTATCGTCGAACGGAACTGCATTCTTATTGAGTGTAATCCCTGCCAGGTCGAGAGCTTCCTGGGCGTCCTTGCCGGTCAGGCCCTTGTTTCTGAGGTCGATGAGCATCAGGTGGTTGTCGGTTCCCCCTGAAATGACATTGTATCCGAGCGCCATCAGTTTGGCGGAGAGCGCCTGAGCGTTCCTGATCACCTGCTTCGCATACAATTCGAAGGCGGGCTGGAGATTTTCAAGAAATCCGACCGCCTTCGCGGCGATGGGACATCATTTTCGTCCTGCCCGACTTCGGCGCCTTCGCGCCGAACGGGTTCTCATAGTCCCTGCCTATAAGGATGAGCCCCCCGCGGGGTCCCCTCAATGTCTTGTGGGTGGTCGAAGTCACGACATGGCAGTGAGGCAGCGGGTCTTCGAGTAGTTTCTTCGCAATCAGGCCCGCGGGATGGGCGATGTCGGCGAAGAGAAACGCTCCGACCTTATCGGCGATCGTGCGGAAGGCCCGATAATCGATGTTTCGCGAATAGGCGCTGGCCCCCACCGTGATCATCTTCGGTTTTTCACGGGTCGCGACGGCCTCCACCTCGTTGTAGTCAATCCGCCCCGTCTCTTTTTGCACCCCGTAGGCGACGAACTTGTAGAGCTGGCCGGAAAAGTTCACCGGTGACCCGTGCGTCAGGTGACCGCCGTGAGAAAGATTCATCCCCATGACCGTATCTCCGGGCTTCACAAACGTGAAGTACACCGCCATGTTTGCCTGCGAGCCCGAGTGCGGCTGGACGTTTGCGTACTCGGCGGAGAATAACTCTTTCAGCCGGTCGCGCGCGAGGTTTTCCGCAACATCGACGAACTCGCAACCGCCGTAATAGCGTTTTCCGGGGTACCCTTCAGCGTACTTGTTCGTCAGGACCGAGCCCAGGGCCTCCAGCACCGCAGCGCTGACAAAGTTCTCGGATGCAATCAGCTCGAGCTTAGTATTTTGCCGCCGAGTCTCGCTGCGGATGGCGCCGTAGACGGCCGGATCCTGCGTCTGAAGAGACTTCATCGTGCTCACGTGTTGCGGTTTTATGTTGAAACGAGGCCGGCCACGCTCAAGAGTTCATTCCTGGGGAGCGTGGACAAACCAGCGTTCGCTCGCGCTGAAC
>VBOC01000018.1:31881-33734 GCA_005877655.1 Ignavibacteria bacterium | reverse complement strand
GTAGGAGGCATCGTAGAAAAATCCCAGCCGGTATGAAAGGCGCTGGAAGAATGGCGCCGAGGATTCCTTTTTCGGGACCAGTTCGCCCCCGAGACTGAACCGGTAGCTGTCCCGAAGATCGGATGCGCTCGAGTCGTGAAGCGCAAACATCGTCCAGTTCTGGTAATAGAGGTCGCCCGCGAGCGTGAAACGGTCCGTTCCAAACGATATTCCCCCGCCGGCTGCGAAGGGGAGCCGGCTTTTACCCTCGGGATAGACAACGGTGTCGCGGGTTGTCAGTGAAGAGGTCGTGTACGCGTAATAACGCTCATCGGCAGAGTTCAGGGACGAAATCGTCGAAAAAACAGCGCCGACATTAAGGAATTGATCCGGCGCCATGCCCAGGAACTTTTTCAATCCGCCATACATCATGCCGAAGGTCGCGCCGACGCCATTGAGCCGTGTGAGCCGAAGATCCTGCGCGTTTGTGTAGACATTCGATGGGAACGTCTGGATCACGGTGTTTCGGAGAGTTCCGAAATAATAATTCAGCTTGACGCCCAGCATAAGAGTGCTGTCGGGCGCGGCGGAGAGCCCGAGATGTCCCTGCGAAATCCCGCCTTCGCCCTCATACCGGGCGGTGTAGTCGAAACCGTTTTGAGAGCCCGGAACCAGGATGTTATAATTGACTCTGCTGAATGGCGTAATACCCGCCCCGAGGATCACTCCCCAGGAGGGGATAAGAGGGACTGCGAGCATCAAGCCGTTAAACTTCGCGTTGCTCAGATAGGTCGAGCTTGTTTGATCCGATCCGGCGAAACCTTCGTACAATGCGCTGACGGAAAACTGCGCGCGGTTGATCGCCGCCCAGCTCGCCGGGTTGAGCGGATCAATCGTGCCGGAGGGTAAAAGCGCAATTCCCACACCCCCCATGCCCAGACCGCGGCCGAACGACCCATATTGCAGATCGCCAAGACCGTGCCGTGAGTAGCCGGAGCCGCCGGTGCCGGCGAAACCGGTTGATGGTCCGAGGATCAGGAAGAGAAAGGCGATCCAACTCGATCGACGCATGCGCTTAAGGAAGAACTGTGTAAGAGACGGTCAACTTCGGCCTCAGAGTCGCTGCGGCCGCCGGCCCGTAGACCGCGAATCGATCGAGCGTCGTGAAGTCGCCGTACGCACGCAGGACAAACCCATTATTGGGCTCCCGGCCGATCCACTGCTGGACGATATTGGTGACATCCCCCCTGTAAGACTTCTGCGTTCCGACAATTTCCGGGCTGCAAATAGTCGGGAGAGCCAAAGAATCGTATGGATAGAGATTCTTCCTCGAGAGAAGCGCGATGAGGGAATCGCGCGAGAAACCGTTGATAAAAGAGGAGGGTTGATCGACCGAAACCTCAAGATAGGCCTTCAGAACGCTCGCCCTCGGAGGGATGGCGAGCGAATCGAAGCGCAGCAAACCGGAATAACGGACCCCTGCCTGAATGAATGTAACTTGCGGCGGCGAAGGGAGCGTCGCGTTCGCGACAAAGATGGCCCGTGAAGCGCGCGCCGTCAGAGCGACGGTTGTATCCGCGGTGTCGCGGTAGCTTATTGTCAAAAGGGGCCGGATGTCACCGGAGATCGTCGAATTCGAGAAACCGAGTACGAGTCCTGTGGTGAGCGACGGGATGAGCATGATGGAACCTGAGCCTGCCAGCGACCACTGCCGGATGAGGGCGGTGTCGATATGAAAACTGACGGCGGTATCGGAACCCGTTATCGTCGTCAGGAATGTTCCGGCATTGGCATTGTCGTACGAACCCGCGAGCGAGTCCCAGGTGTACGTTGCTGTGCTCCACGTATGAAGCAGGTTGTGCGCCGTCAGCCCA
>VBOC01000018.1:26776-31827 GCA_005877655.1 Ignavibacteria bacterium | reverse complement strand
TACGCGCTTCGAGATCCTGATAGAGGCCCACAAGCGCCCGGCCCGAGTTCCCGTTGATTCGATTGAGAAAATTGGATGAGGAAGTTCCCGATAGTGCTCTCGTTTCGAGATGAAGCGTATCCAGATCCGTCAACAGGGCCTTGCCGACCTCGCCGGGGTCTTCGCTGCAGCCCGAAGGGAGGAGTATGAAAAAAAGCAACACTACGGACGCGAGACTACGGGCGTTCATTCACAGTGTTTAGTAGCTTTGCTCTTGATTAATTGTCTGCTTGATGAACTGTACGGCGTCGTGGAGGTTGTCTGCAACGTGTCCGATCGGGACCTCGTTCTCGCGGCATAGTTTCAATTCCTGCTTGCCGTACCCTGTCAGAACGAGAACGGAGGTCGCGCCGCTGTTGTTGCCGGTCTGGACGTCAATCATCCGATCGCCGATGACGAACGATTTCTTGACGTCGATCGAGAGCGTCTTTGCGGCGGAGTCGATCATGCCGGTATTCGGTTTCCGGCAGTTGCAGCTCGTGCGGTAGGGAGGTACCCCGAAGTCGGGGTGATGGGGGCAGTACAGTATTGCGTCCACGCGGGCGTCGTGTTCGAGAAGCGTTGAGAGAAGGGCAGTGTGAATTTCCGCGAGTTGATCCTCGGTCAGGATGCCCCGGGCGATCCCGGACTGATTGGTGATAATCACAACCTTGTATCCCGCCTCGTTCGCTTCGTGGATCGCGTCGGCGGAGCCGGGAATCAGGCGGAGATCAAGCGGAGATGAGAGATAATCGACTTCCTCGTTGATGGTGCCGTCCCGGTCGAGGAAAATCCCGATATGACTCATCGGCCGTTTTTTGCCAGCTCGCGGTACACGTCGATGAATTTCATTGCGAGGAGGCCCTGACCGTTTCCATTGTGCGAGGCATTACCCATCGGAACGATGCTGTTTTTGCGGGCCTGCAGCACCCTGTCGACGTCGTCCTGGGGGGAGATCCGGATTCCCCGGTCGGCCCTGTTGCCGAGGGTCGTAATGACGTCTGCAAAGGCAAGCCCCGCCGTAAGGAAATTGAGGCGCCCGAGATCGTCCCCGTATTCCCCGTAGAGCCCGGATGGGAGGCCCGCCTTTTCGAATGAGTTTTTCGGGAACGATCCGTGAGAAGCGAGGCTGAACACGGTGAACACAGTCTTCACATTACGGAAAAAGGGATCGTTTTTATAAATAGAGTCCAGATACGCCGGTATGAGGCCGCACTGCCAGTCGTTGCAGTGAATGATTTGCGGCTGCCAGCGGAGCTTTTTCAGGGTTTCGAGGACGCCGCGGCAGAAGAAAATGAACCGCTCATCGTTATCGGCGAAGTGCTTCTTGGTCGCGGGATGAAAATACAGACCCTCTCTATTAAAGTAGCGATCGTTGGCGAGAAAGTATACCAGAACCTTCTGATTCTCGCTGTTGAGGTAGGAAGACCTTACGCTTGCCTGCTCGCTTCGCCCGCTCACCGGGATCTCGAAATCCTTCATCCGAAGCAGGTTGTGGATCTGGAATCGCCGGCAGTTGATGCTGCTGTACCCGGGCAGCATGACCCGGATGTCATGCCCCATTGCCTTGACGGTTTTTGGAAGGCTTCCGGCAAGGTCGCCTATCGACCCCGACTTGATGAAGGGATCCGCCTCGCTCGCAACATAAAGGATATCGATCGGCTTGGGCATTGTGTTACCGGGGAAGTACTAAAATCATTTGAATTTCATCTAATTTACATATTCTACGGGTTAAAATCAACTCGGCTATTGACAATCCGGTGAACTTTTCCTATATTGATACGAAATTATTTTGTTCTATATTAGGGCGACCGCATAGAGTTTTGTTAAAGGTTCTTGTCCCGCTTCGATAGCTTTACCATTGATGCGGGATGGATCCGGCCTATATAGCCGGATTCTCCTGATTCAAACGAGGAACCTTTGACAATCGATTGCGGGCAGACCGAATGTCAGGGCAACCTGTCATTCGGTCTTTTTTTTTATGCGGTCATGAACAACATTGAAATTTTATCCGTGCAATATTGCAACGAAGCCGGCAGGGATGGCGATCTTCCTGTCCTCGATATTTGTGAATTCTTCCTTCTCCCAATCAAGCGACGTGAAGATCTTGCAGTCTGATCGGAACGGGATCACCATACAGTACACTCCGCAGCATCGTTCTCCCTCGAGAGTGAGCTCGGGGGGGGAACAATTCGTCCGTTACGATTTTGGAGCGAGCCGATTGAGCGGGCGGCAGCGTCCGGGATATCCCGAGCTGCCGGACAGGGTTATCTCCCTCCGGTTGAACGCGCGTTCGGGGAACGCGGTTGATATTCTCGCGGCAGAGTACGAGGAGATCCGCGACATTACCCTGGCTCCGGTCCCCGATGTCCGCCGGGACAACATGGATGGGGTTCGCGACTACAGGCTCGATCCCGCCGCCTACGCCACGGCGGATTTTGTTCCTCCGGCAATCGCCTCGATCATGAATGTGGGAGAAACACGCGGAGTCGTTCTCGGAGAGCTCTCGATAAACCCGCTGCGATATAGCGCGGCCAGCCGTACTCTGAGACGGTATTCCCGGATTGTGGTGCGCATAAATTTTGCCCCCTCGGGCGCCAACGCTGGCCCGGGGGATGTCCTCACCAGGGGAACGGCCGTCAATGATGCGGCCTTCGCCGGGGGCGTTTCATCTGCGGCCAAAAAGGCGACGCTTGTTAACAGCGTCCTTAGTTCGGGGATCTGGTTCCGGTTTCCGATTGCAACCGACGGCATCTACAAAATTACCGGTCAAACACTGTTGGGCGCAGGGATACCCTCCGGCGTCGACCCACACACGATCAGAATCTTCGGGAACGGCGGTTACGAGCCGGCCGCCGACCCTGCGGCCGCTTCTATTGACGACCTCCTGGAAAGCGCCGTGTTTGTGAACGATGCCGGGACGATGGGAACCCTGGACCCCAATGATTATATCGTTTTTTACGCGAAGGGTACGCGCGGCTGGAAATATAACCCCGCGAACAAGACTTTCGGACACTATCTTAACCATTTCACAGAGACAGACTATTACTGGCTGACGTTCGGGAACGGGCCCAGCAGGCAGATGGTTGTAGTCCCTACCCTTATACAGCCGGGGGTTCCGGCCCAGTCCACAGTCCTCGGAAAGGTGTTTCGTGAGGATGACCGCGTCAACCTGCTCTCCTCGGGGCTTGAATGGCTGGGTCCTCCCTTGACGAACGGGGATCAGATGACCGAACTGCTCTCGATTCCAGGCGTTGACACTTCGAAGCCCGTTAATTACCGGTTCCACCTGGGCGCACAATCGAATGCGTTCTCGACATTTACAATCAGCGAGCATGGTGTCCAGCTCGGTTCATCCGTCGGCATCAACCGAACCGACGTTGGAAGCGATTTTGCCCGGCAATTGGTAGAAGCCTTCGCCAACCGATCGCTCATTCCTTTTTATCCGGACGAACTCAGCCAGCTGCGCTTCGCCTATTCAACCGCGAGCTCGGGAGGGACGGGCTATATTGACTGGTATGAAATCTTCTACCAGCGGAAGTTAAAGGCTGTCAACGATTTGTTTAATTTTCATGCACAAGATACGTCGGCGGTGGTCGAGTACGATGCCACCGGGTTTAGCGGCGGACCGGTTTCGGTTTTCGACGTGACGAGATTCGACAGCGCGATGGTGATCTCAAACCCACGGATCTCGGCGGACACCTGCTCTTTTCAGATTCAGCTTGCCGCCGGATCGGCGAGGGAATTGTATGTCGTAGGGCAGAACGGATACATGACAGCGGGAGCTCTGACGAGAGTGCCGAATCAGAATCTTCACGGCGACCCGACCGAAGCCGACGAGGTGATTGTCACACATTCGGATTTCGCGCCCGCCGCGTTTCGTTTGAAATCATTCCGGGATCAGCAACCGGGTCGTCCCCTGAGAACGATTGTTGCCGATGTCGATATGATTTATAACGAATTTGGCGGCGGCCTGCCGAGCCCTGCCGCGATCAGGAATTACCTGCGGTACGTTTATAATAACTGGTCGAGGCCTCCCCTCTACGCGCTCCTTTTCGGCGACGGCGATTACGATTACCGCCGCATCATCGCAGCGGGACCGGATTGGATACCGGCATGGGAAACGGCGGAGTCGTACGATCCCCTCGGAACCTACGCGAGCGACGACGATTTTGGAATCCTCGGCAATACTGCCCGCGTGGATTTGGGCATGGGCCGGCTGACGGCGCGTTCGCCGGCGGAAGCAAATGTCATGGTCGATAAGATCATCGAGTACGAGAGGGGTCCGGTCGAAGATCCCTGGAAGATCCGGGTGACCTTCGTAGCGGACGACGCCCTGGCCGGGACTTCATCCAACGGCACAGTCGAGAATGACGGAACCCTCCACGTCGATCACGCGGAACAAGTGGCCCTGAATGTTCCCGCCCTCTTCGATATCAAAAAAATCTATGAGTTCGAATTCCCGACCCTCTTCACGCCCGAAGGACGAAGAAAGCCGTCCGTCACCGCGGCGATTGAGAATCAGGTTAATCAGGGTACGCTGATCCTCAACTTTTCCGGTCACGGCAACCCGCACCTCTGGACGCACGAGCATGTGCTGGTGAAAGAAACGGACTTTTCTCATTTTCAGAATAAGGGCAAATATTTCTTCCTCGTGGCGGCAACCTGCAACTTTTCCGCGTTCGATCAGCTCACAGAACAGAGCGGGGGGGAAGTCCTTCAGGCGATGCCCGGGGCGGGAGCCATCGCGACATTCTCGGCGACGCGACCCGTCTTCGCCAGCCAGAACAGGACGCTCAATCTGCTCCTCTTTCAGAATCTCTTTCAGCTTGACAGCACAGGCCGCGTCCGGCCTCAGAGGCTTGGCGATGTCGTCTACCGCACGAAGCAGGTTCTCGCATCGGACAATGACCGGAAGTACTTCCTGCTCGGTGATCCGGCGCTGAACATTGCCTTTCCGAGACTCTTTGCAAGCGTCGACAGCATTAATCACCAGCCTCTGACTCTTCCCGTGCAGCTGCAGGCGCTCAGCC
>VBOC01000018.1:0-26767 GCA_005877655.1 Ignavibacteria bacterium | reverse complement strand
TCCGGGGAGGCGCAGGTTGTCGTGAACGACGCGACCCGCACTGTTTCGCTGACCGATCCGGACGCCGGGCTCGTGACGTGGCGGACGGAGGGAAGCGTTCTGTTTCGCGGCGATCAGTCGGTCAACAACGGAACGATCAACTCGAGCTTTGTCGTGCCGAAGGATATTTCGTATCGGAACGATTTCGGCCGGATCACAATTTATTTCTGGAATCCCGCGACGGACGGCGCCGGCTACACGACGACCTTCCGCGTCGGCGGGTCCGATTCAACTGCTGTTCCCGATTCTTCGGGGCCGATCATGCAGCTCTATCTCGACAGCCGGGGATTCCGGCCCGGCGACGTCGTCAGCGCCTCTCCGACGCTGATTGCCGATCTTTCGGATGCGAACGGCATCAATACCTCCGGAGCGGGAGTCGGCCATCGCCTCGAGGCATGGCTCGATGACCAGGCGCAGAGCATCGATCTGAGCGACTACTATAGAAGCAAGCCGAATACGTATCAGGAGGGCAGTGTCGACTATCAGTTCGGCACGCTCGCCTCCGGCAGTCACAAGCTCAGGATGCGTGCGTGGGACACGTATAACAACTCCACAACGAAGGAGACCGTCTTTGACGTCCTGACCGGAGCGGGTTTGAATGTCTCGAATGTGTACAATTTCCCGAACCCCTTCGCCTCTTCGACTCTGTTTGCCACTCTCGACGCGGAAATCAAGATTTACACGGTCGCCGGCCGCCTGGTCCAATCGCTGAAAAAGGAGAATATCATCGACCATTTTGTGGAGATTCCCTGGGACGGACGTGACAGAGAGGGGGATGCGCTGGCAAACGGAGTATACCTGTACAAGTTGATTGCCCGCACGCAGGATGGCCGGTTTTCGAGCGAAGTCTTGGGTAAATTAAGTATTATAAAATAAACGGGGGAGTGTGATGCCCATCGTTGCGTCTGTTGCATGTGATGCCGAAACGCGGTACATTATAATCCCCGAACTCATATTATCATCTCATGCTTTTTACAATAGAAGGATATTTACCATGATTTCAACCGGAATGAGGAGAACGCTCCTATGGGCAGCGGGTGTGGCCCTGTTCTGTATACTGACGATGCCCCAGGCATCGGTAGCACAGGGCGAATCGGCGGTGCCGTTCCTGCTGCTTGCACCAAATGCGCGGGCGGATGCGATGGGCGAGGCGGGCGGTGCGCTCTCGGATGATGCGGCTTCTGCGTTCTGGAACCCGGCCGGGCTGGCGTTCCTGCTCGGTCAGGAAGTCAGCATCACGCACTCCAATTTGCTGCCGCAGTTCCAGCAGAGCGACCTGTTCTACGATTACCTTGCCTACCGCAACCACGTTGCCGACATCGGGGGAACGATCTCCGCAACGCTGACGTATGAGAGCCTCGGCGAGTTTGTCGAAACCGACGCCAGCGGCCCGACGCCGATCAGCACGTTCAGGGCATATGAGTTTGCGATCACGGGCGGATACGCCACGAAGGTTCTGAGCGACCTCGGCGTGGGATTGAATCTGCGGTACATCCGGAGCGTGCTCGCCCCGTTCAACGTGCAGGGGCAAGGGCGCCAGGGCATCGCCTCGACGATCAGCTTCGACGTAGCGGCACTCTGGAAGCCGGCCATGTTCGATAACCGCCTCGGTGTGGGCGTCAACCTGACGAATCTCGGGCCAAAACTGACGTACATCGATGAAGCCCAGGCCGACCCCCTTCCGACGAATCTGCGCCTTTCATTCGCAGGCCAGGTTCTCAAGAGCGAATACAATAATATCAATGTCGTGCTGGACTTCTCGCGCATCCTCGTCCGGCGCCGGCCCGAGATCGTCGATTCTGCGACGCAGCTGGTGGTGCAGGAAGCTTCGGTAGATAAACTGCCAAAAGCATTGTTCAGCGCGTGGGGCGACGGAGGGTTAAAGAAGGTGGACATCGGAACCGGCCTGGAGTACTGGTATGGAAGCCCCCGCCTAATCGCGATCCGGTTCGGGTACTTCTACGAGGACCCCCGTTACGGCAACCGCAAGTTCCTGACATACGGCGCCGGCGTCCGTTATGACGTCTACGGGTTCGACTTCAGCTACCTGTCCGCGGTTGAAGAAAATCACCCGCTCGACGGCACACTTCGATTCAGCCTCCTGATCGCGTGGGGCGGGACAAAGGAATAGAGTTCCGTGTGATGTGAATTTTCGCACAATCGTTCTAGGCGCTTCCTCCATTCTCATTTCGGCTGCGCCCGGTTACGCGCAGACTCAACGGCAGCCGGTCTTCAACCATCCCCTGACGACCTTTCGTGACCTGAGCGGGTCCCGCAGCGGCGGGACCTCGGCTCCGGAGACGCTCCGCATTCTCACCGCAATGGTTGCATTCCAGGAGGACAGCGATCCCCGGACGACCGGCAACGGCAGCTTCGATACCACGGCGCCCGCGAGGAACCTTCTCGACCCGCCTCCGCATGACAGCGCCTACGTGCAACATCACCTGACATTCGCCGCAAACTACTTCCGGAAAGTCTCCGATGGCAGTTTGATTGTGACCGGGGACGTGCTCGGGCCGGTGTACCGGCTTCCCTACCCGATGCAGCACTATAGTCCGCCGAGAGGCACCACGAACAACCTCGAGGTCGGCCTCCTCATGCGCGATTCCTGGCATCTGATCGACTCCGTTACGCCGGGCATTTCATTCGGAACGTATCAGGTTTTTCTTCTCGTTCACGCCGGGGCGGGGAGGGACATCGATCTCACCAGCATTTACGGCTTCGACCCGACGCCGTTCGACATACCGTCGATCTATCTGAATCTGAAGTCGCTGAAAAAAATGTTCGGCGATTCCTATCAGGGTGTTCCGGTGGCCGGAGGAACGTTCCTCATCCCCAATTCGATAATTCTTCCCGAGACGGAGAACCGCATTTTAGAATCGGCTGTGGGAAGTTCCACGCTTCAGCTAGGGATCAACGGGTTACTAGCCGCCAGCGTCGGGAGCCATCTCGGCCTGCCCGACCTTTTCGACACGAAGACCGGAGCTTCCGNNNNAGCGGTCTCTTTCCACCCGAACCCTCCGCATGGGAGCGCGCCTTCCTGGGATGGCTGCGGCCGATCACGGTCACCGCAGGAAACGCCGTCTATACCCTTCCGGCCGTGACGCTGCCGAACCCGGAGGATTCAGTCTACCGGGTCCTCATCTCGGCGAAGGAATATTTCATGGTCGAGAACCGGAACCGCGACGCGAACCGCGACGGGGCGACTGTGACAATGGTGCGAAACGGCCAGACCGTCCTCCGCACGTGGGCGCGCGACACCGTGGGATTCAATGCCTTTAACCCCGACTCGTTGTATGGAGTCGTCACCGATGTTGACGAGTTCGACTGGAGCCTGCCGGGCGGCGTCAGCGCCCGTACCGGCGAACTGTTCGACGGAGGCATCCTGATCTGGCATATCGATGAGAATGTCATCGAAGCCAACTACGATGCCGATGCCGTGAACGCCGATCCTGACCGGCGGGGTGTCAACCTCGAAGAAGCGGACGGGTCGCAGGATATCGGCCAGTCCTACGGCCTGATCGATCCGGGCGCGGGAAGCGAAAGCGGGACTGTCCTTGATTTTTGGTACGCCGGCGACCTCCCATCCGGGCAGCCTGAGCAATGATCATGCGGAGAGCCACATCTATATTAAAGAGTTTTCTGCGCGCGGCCCTAGAATGACCGCGAGAATACAGGTTGGGGATGAGGAAGTGCGGCCCCTGGCAGGGTTCCCCAAGAATATGAGAGCGGCCGCAGGAATCTCGCCTGTCGTGGCTGCGGATCTGGACGGGGATGGGATTTCGGAGCTGCTGATTTCGACATCGGGCAAGAATTCTAGCGCCGATACAGGCTATCTCCCGAGCGGAGACATCCTGGCCTGGAGGCAGAACGGAAATTCTTTTCTACCGAGAACAGACAGCCTGGGAACGTTTGTTTCCTATCCGGGATGGTTCTATTCGCCTCCGATTGTCTACGACTTTGCCAAGAATGGAACGGTACAAATTGCCACCTTTCGTTATTACAGGCGGAGTTCGTTGTATGGACAACCGATCATCTTCAATACCGTCGACATCGATGGAGACGGCAGTGCCGATTCGGCGCGCTCCCCGATTACTTCCTTATACGCACAGGACGTTCCGTACTATCAGATCGCCGGGGGGAAAACCTGGGTGATATGGGCCGGACACGGCCTTGTGACACAGGACTCTCCGGATATGATTCGCCTGTTGGCGGGTAACGGAAAATACTCCGGCGCGGCAACATTTGGAAATGAGAATCACTTCATTCTCATCACCAACGACAGTTCGGTATCCTCCGTCAATGGCGCGGCTGCACCCCAGTGGGAAGTCTTGCTGGCCAATCCATTATCGGGATCGCCTGCTGTCGCGAAGCTCATCGGAGGAGAGTCCCTCGAAATTGTCGTTCTCGGAAAGAACGGCCAGGTCTTTGTGCTGGATTCCGCGGGAAACGTTCTTCGCCCATTTCCCGTCAACGTGCAGGAATCAATCTCTACTTCCCCGGCTATTGCAGATGTAGACGGCGACGGGAAGAAAGACATCGTGTTTACCGCGGGAGAGAGGATTTATGCATTGAATTCCGCCGGCTTTCCCCTCGACTATTTCCCGATCAAGGTGCCGACGAAAAATCCCCTCGTTGCATCTCCTGTGATCGGCGATATCGACGGCGACGGGGTTCTTGATATCCTGGTCGGAACAGAGGAGGGATTGATCTTCGCGTACAACGCTCACGGCAAGCTTCTTGCCGGATTTCCGCTTCAGACGGGAGGAAGGCTTGTTGCATCCCCGACCCTGTTTAAGACTCAATCCGGCCGGGCCGGAGTGGCCATCGCAAGCGACGATCACTTTCTTTATGCATGGGAGATGAATTCGCCCTATGACTCTTCGAAGACTCCGTGGCCGATGTACCTCCACGACGCGCAACACACAGGCTATGAGGGATCGGCCCCGGTGCCCCGTCCTCTTACCTCGGAATTTTTTCCGGCCTCACGCGCGTATAACTGGCCGAACCCCGTGGATAGGGCGCACGGGTATAAAACCCATATTCGCTACTATGTGAAAAACCCCGCGAACGTCCACATACGGATTTTTGATCTTGCCGGAGACCAGGTCACCGAATTCGACGGGCCCGGAGCGGGTGGGCTTGATAACGAGGTTGACTGGAATGTTGCCAACATCCAGAGCGGGATCTATTTTGCGCGCATCGAAGCCGCAGGATCGGGGGAAGGCGGTTCAGCGGTCATTAAGATTGCCGTCGTGAAATGAGGCGCCGATGCGGCAAGCAGTCCTGATCGGTTTGTGCGCTCTCCTTTTCTCCTGTCGCGACATCCAGCCCTTTCAAACGACTTCATCCATCCAGGGATATCAACTGGACGGCACGGTGACATCCCCGAACGGGATTCCCCTTGACAGTGTTGTCGTGCGGCTATTCTATAATTACGATGTCGTGAGCGATACCCCCATCGATACCCAGAAAGTCATCGTCACCGACCCCAACAAGATCGTGGATGTGGCGGTGTATACGCCGGACTACGCGTTTGTTCGGCAGCTCTTTTTGAACTATCTTCCGAGGGGATCGGTGCCGCATTTTCTTTGGGATGGGCGTGACCTGCACGGCGCGATCGCTCCGAGCGGCGAGTATCTCGTCCGGTATGCCATCGACTCCGTGATCTTCAAGTATTCGATCGTCGTCGTTGGCGGGAACGTCTCGGCGACAACCGACCCCCTCGGACACTTTGTCCTGACGGGCGATCGGCTGCCCGTGGGAACCGTATTCGATTCGTACACTCCGGACAACGTCTACGACAGAACTCTTCAGGTTCGATCGGACCTCGAACTCATACTTGTGAGGCTCAATCTCCGGGCCGATTACCCGTCTGTTCAATTGAAGAAGGATCAACGTACGACCGCAGGATTCACGCTCGGATGAGTGGGCCGGGATTTCGTCTTTTTTATTTGATGCTGCTTTTCGTCACCGCAGCCGCCGCCCAGGATGAATTTTACCACCCCGAGCTGACGTGGCGGACCATCGAGACGGAGCATTTCTACGTTCACTATCACACCGGAACAGAACGCACCGCCCGCGTCGTTGCGAAGGTCGCGGAGGATATTTACGCGCCGGTGACGGCGCTGTACCATCACCAGCCCGACGGGAAGGTCAGTTTCGTCATCAAGGACTATGACGATTTCTCGAACGGGGCGGCATATTTTTTCGACAACAAGGTCGAGATCTGGGCATCGTCCCTCGATTTCGACCTCCGCGGGACGCACAACTGGCTGCGCAACGTGGTGACGCATGAATTCACCCACATCGTTCAGATTCAGACCTCCCTGAAATTCGGCAGAAAGTTTCCGGCTTTTTATCTTCAGTGGCTTCAGTATGAATCGGAGCGGAGGCCGGACGTCTTGTACGGCTATCCCAACGGGATCGTTTCCTATCCCATCTCCGGTTTTTCCGTGCCAAGCTGGTTCGCGGAGGGGGTCGCGCAGTACAACCGCCGGGAGCTCGGCTACGACTCCTGGGACGCCCACCGCGACATGATCCTGCGGATGTATGCCCTTGACAATACTCTCCTGAGCTGGAACGAAATGGCGGTGTTCGGCAAGACAAGCCTCGGGAACGAATCATCGTATAACGCCGGGTTCGCGTTCGTCCGCTATGTCGGGGAGCGCTACGGCGACGACAAACTCGAAAAGATTTCCCGGAATCTTAGTTCCTTAACCGCGATGACGATCGACGGCGCCATCGAGGCGGCGACCGGCAAGAGCGGCGGCGATTTATACAACGAGTGGAAGGAATCCCTCCGGACGGATTACGCGTCCAGGAGTGCGGAACTCAAAAACTCCCTTGTCCAGGGGGAAACAATCGCCGACGTGGGGTTCGGCAATTTCTATCCTTCTTTCTCGCCCGACGGCAAGAAGCTCGCTTACGTGTCGAACAAAGGCGCAGATTATTTTTCGCTCTCATCGCTTTATCTTTATGATCTTGCCTCGAAAACAGAACGGCTTCTTCAATCCGGGATCCGATCCGGTTTCTCATGGTCACCCGACGGCGGCAAGATCTACTACTCAAAAATCGGCAGGCACAACGATCACTGGTCAGACCTCGCCGATCTCTATGTCTTCGACATCGAGCACGGCGAAGAAACCCGCCTCACGCGCGGATTGCGGGCGAGTTCACCGGCTGTTTCACCCGACGGAAAGAGGATCGCCTGCGTCGCGGGGAGCGACGGGACGTTGAACCTCTATACGATGCAGACCGACGGATCGGACATACGAAAAATTACTGATTTTGCTGAGGGCGAGCAGGTGTACAACCCAAAATGGTCGCCGGACGGCTCGCAGATTTTGTTTGACTACTCGGTGAAGGATGGGCGGGATCTTGCACTCGTACCTGCTGACGGGGGAGCGGTGACATTTCTCCTCGCCACGCCCGAAGATGAACGAAACGCCGTTTTTACCGCCGACGGATCGAAGGTTATCTTCGCATGCGACAAGACGGGCATTTTCAATATTTACCAGTATGACCTCAAATCAAAGGAGAGCGTTCAACTGACGAACGTGCTCGGGGGCGCCTTCATGCCCGCGATGGGCCGGTCGGGCGAGCTGGCGTATGCCAGCTATACGTCAACCGGTTACAAAATCGCACTGATGAAAGAGGTCCGGCCGCTTTCATCTCCGGCCGTCTACAAGCGGACCGAACGGAATGAGGTTGCGATGATCCCCCCCGGGCTCGCATCCGACGGCCCGGAGAAGGACCGGTTCGACTGGAAGGCGCTGCGTTCGTACGACGACAGCAAGGTTCCAGCCTATCCCGATACGACCTATCGGAACATCGCCACCGATATCGCGTTCGTTCCATTCCTCCGCGTTGATAATTACAATCCCAAGAACAAGGGCATCGACATCCTGAAGCTGGGCGTGTATGCCTATTCCTACGATGTCCTGGACCGGTACGGTTTCTTCGCGGGGGGCGCTCTCAATAAGAAAGGGGAGCGCGACCTGTTTTTTAACTTCGACTACCGGGGAAAGATCCCCGGGCTCTTCCAGCTTGGGTTCGAGCCCGCGCTCTCGCTGGAAGCGTATAATATCACCCGCACCACCGACTCCAAGATCACGCTTCCCCTCGACACGATCGGAGTGGATGTTTCGTATAATCTTCTCGAGTTCGACATCGCGCTCAAACAGAAAATCTTCACCGAGGCGCTGGAGATGGAGCTGCGCTACGCCCACAGCCGCTACACGGCCTCCGTCGGGGTGTTCAGTTTGCCCGAGCTGCCTCCCCCTAACAACCTCGTCCAGGCGTTCAGCGAACTCTACCTGATCGGCAACGACGTTTCATTGTCGCTGAATCTGGAGAGCATCTATCCTTCGCGGACGCAGGAGATCAATCCGGTGGGGCGGAAGATCCGCCTGCGGTACGATTATGAATTCAACAAGTTCAACCCGTCAAGCGAGTACGAAGTGACGAACGGCGTGCTGGCGCCGAAGTACAAGCAGATCAATTTCCACCGCCTCGAGGGTGGGTGGCGTGAATCGCAAAAACTTCCGGGGTGGAGCCACACCCTGAGCGCACACCTCCGGGGCGGGACGATTCTCAATCCTCCTGTCGATAACTTTTTCGATTTTTATATCGGCGGCCTCGCGGGGATGAAAGGGTATCCGTTCTATTCACTCGGCGGAAACCAGTTCGCCTACGCGAACCTGACGTACCGGTTCCCCGTGTTCCAGCATATCGACCTGCGTCTCCTGCAGTTATATTTCGACAAACTCTACGCGGCGTTCTACGGGGATGCCGGGGAGGCCTGGACGGGCGGAAGTGTGAAGGATCAGCACTTCAAAAAGGATGCGGGAATCGAGCTCCGTCTTGAGGCGTTTTCGTATTACGCATTTCCCACACGGATCTTCTTTAACGCGACCTATGGATTCGACCAATTCAACCGCTATTTCAGCAACTCCGGATCGACCGTCACGTACGGGAAGGAATGGAACTTTCACTTCGGCGTGCTGTTCGGATTCGACCTGGACTAACAAGAGAAAGGAACGGATGATGAGCCATCGAGCAGGAGGGACCCGGGGAGGCTTGACGCTGTCGGTCTTGCTTCTCTTGTCCGGTCTCTGGAGTATGACCGCCGTAGCCGGCGAAAAACCCGCGATTTCTTTGACTGGTCACGCGGGCGTCGATTTTTTCGGCACCGCGCTGACGCTCCACCGCGATCAAAAGAAGAGAAATCGCCGTGGGTCGCAAGCGGCCTTTCCCTTGTGGTTCCCGGCACCGGGGAATTTTACTCGAACAGCTACTTAAAAGCGGGAATGTTCGTGGCGTTCGAAGCGGCGTCGTGGCTCATCGCCTATACGTATAATAAGAAGGGCGACCGGCAGACGGGAGATTTTCAAACCTTCGCGAATGAACACTACAGCGCGTGGCGGTATGCGAAATGGACGCTTGACAATGTCGGCACTCTCACGAATGGGGCGCACAGCTCGGCCGATTACGATCCGCTCCGGGACGGCCCGGACGCCCCCTGCAACGCGCCATTCGCCTGTGTCAATTGGGTAGAACTCAACAGGATGGAGCGGGATATCTCGAGCGTCTTAATCACCCCGACCGGGTTCACGCATCAAATGCCATACTACGGAGAACAACAGTACTACGAGCTGATCGGAAAATACGATCAGTTCAGCCGGGGGTGGGATGACGCCGATCTTCGTCCACTGGCACAGGGGGATCTGCCGATCAAGAGTAACTCAAGCTTGTTTTATCAATACGCGGCGATGCGCGCCAAGGCGAACAACTATTACGATGTCGCCAGCACATGGGTGAGCGTGGTTGTGGTCAACCACGTTGTCAGCGCGCTTGACGCTTTCTGGTCTGCGACCCGGTTCAATAAATCACTCCACGCCGACGTGAAAATGAGGGTTCAGCCCACGCCGTTCGGCGTCGTCCCCGTCACCGAAGCGAAAATCCAGTACACGTTTTGATTTTTATTTCGCGACGCGCAGCAGGTTGTAAATTCCCGCTGCGAGGAAGATGATATTCGCCAGCCAGGCCGTGAGGAGCGGGTCAAGATCTCCGTTGTATCCGAACGCCTGGCTCACCTTCAGGAATATCATGTAAATAAAGCAGACGGCGAGCGCGATCCCGAACTCCACGCCCAGTCCGCTGCGCCGCTTCACCGATGAGAACGGGATTCCGAAAATGACCACGATGACGCTCGCGAACGGAAACGCGATCTTGCCGTAGAAATCGACAAGCCAGCGCGCCACCTCCTGTCCGCCGCGCTGCTGATTCATGATAAACTGCTTCAGGTCGTTGTAATCCATTTCATCGGGCTTCTCCTGCTTTTTCCGGATATCCTCGGCCGAAAAATTGAGCGATCCGAGCGGCCGGGCCGCGAATGCGTCGAGAGATTCCTTTCCCCGATCGAACTTCCGTTCCATTCCGTTGATCAGCGTCCACGATTTTTGCGCCGGATCCCAGCGCATTTCATTTGCGTCGTAGCGTCCGACGAGGATGGTGGGATCCTTCTCATCGAAATCCTGAATGCTGACCTGCCGCGCGATCTGCCGGCTGTCGTCGAACATCGCTATTGAAAGAATCCTGGTGGGTGAATCCTGAATGAAAATATTGTTTTCCGCAACAAATTCGATATTCTTCTGAAAGTAGTTCCTGCCGAGCTCGAGCTTTTTCTTGTTGGCAAAGGGCACGACCCAGCCGTTGAAATAGATGGAGGCGCCGCTGACGATGAAGGCAAAAATCACGAGCGGGGCCATAAAACGGTAGAGACTCATGCCGCTTGATTTCAGCGTCGTCAGCTCATTGAAGGTGGACAACCGGCCGGTCGTGAAGAGTGCGGAGAGTAGCATCGCCACAGGGATCATCAGCTTCGCGATTTCAGGAAGAAAATAGAGGTAATAGGTTGCGATGATGCCGACTCCCGCGCTCTTGTCCAGAAAATCATCGAGGTTTTCCATCATGTCCACGACGACGAAGAGAACCATGAACGCCGCCAGTGCGGCAATCGCCGTGGTGATGAATTGACGGAGGACGTACCGATCGATGGTGTTCATCATCGGCCGGTTTGAGCCTCGTCGGGCGGCCCGGGATTCCGCAAGGACCGGGGGAGGAACTTCCGGAACCACAGCCAGTTTATGAATAAATTTTCTCGGCCCATGCGCAGCGTCAGGTAAATCCCAAGACAGCCAATGATAATATTTGCCCCCCACATTCCCACCCAGGCGGGAATAATCGCCCGGTCGGCCAGTTTCTCTCCGCCGATGAGGGACGCCCAGTAGAGAAGAAAAAATCCGAAGCTCATCGATGCGGCAACGGCAAACGTTCCGCGCCTCGCCATGATGCCGAGAGGAGCGCCGATGAATACGAAGACAATGCAGGCAACGGGAATCGCATATTTCTTGTGGATCTCAACCGTATACTGGTTGATCTGGTCCCGATTGTATTTGATGAGCATCATCTGGTTGTCAACGGCGTTCGCCATCGAGTGCGCCCTGTTCAGCGCGAGCTGAACGGCCTGCTCGTGAACCGGCGGGTTGACCGCGGGAGGTCCGCCCGGCCGCGGAGCCGGCAGTTCACGGAACGCCCAGCCGCCGTCCCGTCCCGCGCTGCCGGACGGCCCGAAGCCGGCAAACGGATACGCTTCATTCCGGACAACCTGTTCGAGCGCGGCGGCATTTGCCTGTTCAAGACTATCGACGAGATGTTGCATGTCCTGCGCGCTGAGTTCCCTGTCCCCCCGGCCAAACGCATTTTCATTGGAGCGCTCAAAATCAAATCCCTCCGCGTTCATGACGATGCGATGGCGCGCGTAGCGCATTTTCCTGTATTCGTGGAGAGTGGCAGTGCCGAGCTGGTGAATCTCGCCGTTATACAAGTCCATGATGAGTTTCCGCTGATCGGGCGTGAAGGTTACGGTTCCCCGCTCCGCGGTGACGACGACGTTGGTCCCGGGATCGGTATAGTCGTAGATCGTGATCCCCTCGAGGTCGTTCGAGTGCTCGAACGTCTTGCGCGCGAGGATGCTGTAGCCGGCAATATCCTGGGAAAACAGGCCGGAGACGATCGCGAGCGTCGGCTTCACCTTTCGGATATCGACCATCAGAACCTTGACCCGGTGATTTGCCTCCGGCAGGACGTTGTTATCGAACTGGATCAGGAGAAGAGTCAGGATCATCGAAGCGATGAAGACCGGGGCGATCATCCGGTACAGGCTCATCCCCCCCGCCTTCATGGCCGTTACTTCGTTCTGCGCCGACAGAGAGCCGAAGGCCATCAGGGCGGAAACCAGGACGGACATGGGCACCGCAAGCACCACCATCCAGGCGAGGCTCAGCGTTATCAACTCGCCGATCACCAGGGAGTTGAGGCCCTTCCCGACAAGCTGATCGGCAAATTTCATCAGAAATTGAAGCAGGAAGACAAACATCAGCGTTACAAATGAGAACAGGAACGGACCGGCATGTGCCCGGAGGATGTGGAATGAGAGCCGCATCACGAAATATAGCGTCGGGAGAGCCGACTTACAAATATATTCACCGTTGGGCAGGCGAGTCTCCGGCGCGCCGGAGTGGACGGATCAATACCGCGATTCGGCTCATCAGGGGATCGAGCCGGTACGGCATTGCGTTAAGGATTTCCTTTCATCCCAAACTAGTGTGATCTGATGAGATTAAAGGGCACAAGATGCGAAATTCTGTGCTCATGGATTCATGGTACTTGCTTATGAAGGCGCATTTGTCTACCTTTTTCAAGCACTCTATGGAGCGAAAGGAGCCGTTTAGTATCGAATCTTGGTGACTGTTTAATTGTGCCCACGGGATTTCCCGTGTAACGTCACAATTTTCTAGACAACAGGACGATCATACTAAGCTTGGCCCACAATCGCTCACCCCGGCGCGGGATGATCCCGCCGCCGTATAGCCGCGCCCGTACCCGCCTTATCGTCCTTGCGTTGACGCTCACTGCAGTGGCTTTGTTATTGCCGTTCCCCCTCCGGGCGCAGATCCCGCCGGCGGTTGCCGACTCGCTCCGCCTCGACAGTCTGCAGAGAGGGCTCATCTTCCCATCCCCCGGCCTCAGCGATTCGCTCACCGCACGGATGCGTGCGCGAGCGGCAACGCGCGACTCGCTTCACGCGGGGCGCGACTCGCTCGGACTTCTCCGCGACTCACTCCGCGGCCGCGGGGAATCGGCCCTGAAGCCCGATACGCTCTGGGTTCCGTATCTCGATTCGACGTGGCGATTACAGCAGTTCGTACACCGGAGGTTCGATCATCCGATGGTTGAACTATTCCCACGCGAGAACTACAGCATGTATCTTGACGTGCGTTCGGCCGCATACAACCGGCGTTTCGATTTGGATTCCACGGGCCGCGAGGTTACCGTGCGGGAACAGGTCAACGGGAAAGACGTAAAGATCCCCGTGTCGGTTCCGCTGGAAGCCTATATCGGGCTCCGATCCCGCGAGGAGAAGAAAAGAACGTGGCGTGATCTCGTGACGCGGTACCAGTATAAAGAGACCCAGGACCAGCTCGGAGGATTTCTCTCTTCGCTCACGAACATCGAAATACCCGTTCCTGCGAATCCGATCCTCAGCATCTTCGGGGGCCGGGGAATAAAACTCAATGTTTCGGGTGCGGTGGATATCCGGGGGGCTTTCCGCAACCAGTCGTCGGATCAGGTGACGCTCTCGCGCCTGGATCAATCGCGGAGCGAGCCGGATTTCAACCAGACCGTTCAGGTGAACGTCAACGGGACGATCGGAGACAAGCTGAATATCCTCGCCGACTGGAACACACAGCGCACATTCGAGTACGAAAACCAGCTCAAGATCAAGTACACGGGGTACGAGGACGAAATCGTCCAAAGTGTCGAGGCGGGCAATGTCTCGTTGCAGACTCCTTCCCTCGTCGGGGGCGGGCAGGCCCTTTTCGGCATCAAGGCGAAAATGCAGGCGGGCCCCCTGACGCTCACCACGCTCGTCTCGCAGAAGAAGGGGCAGACGAAAGAACTCACGCTCACCGGCGGAGCCCAGGCGAACGAGTTCGATCTTTCTCCAACGTCGTACGCAACGAACTACTACTTCGTCGATACACTGTATCGAAAATTCTACGCCAATCTTCACAGCTCACCCGTACCCACGATCGGAGTTGATGTCTCGGAAAATCAAATTCTCCAGATCGACGTCTGGCAGAGTCTGCTCAATAATACCCCGAGCGCCACCGGAACCTATGTCACGGCCTCTGCGTACGTCAATCTGCCCGGGCACGCGAGCGATGCTTCGTACGCCCCCGATTTTGTCGCCAATTTTGATACCACCTCGCCCGGCAACTACAAGAGAGGCTACTGGACGAGACTCGATCCGATGAAGGATTACCGTTATGACAAGTACGCCGGCACGGTGACACTTCTCACAAGCGTCGTGGATGCACAGGCGATTGCCGTGAATTACACCATTGTCGGACCGGGTGGAAAAAATCAAACCTACGGCGACAGCGTCGCACATAAATTGTATCTCAAGCTCATCAAACCGGAAAACATCCGGGACCATCCGGGTTATACGCCGGCATGGAACCTCATGTTGAAAAACATCTATCCGCTGGGGGGGCGAGACCTGAAAAAGGAGGGCTTCAAGTTCAGGGTTATGCGGCACGGAAACGGCACGACGGACGATTTTCAGATTTACGGGACAAACCTCCTGGCGGTGCTCGGACTCGACCGATTTGACGCGGCGAACGCCCCGAAGGCCGGCGGCGACGGTGAGTTCGATTTTATTCCATCGGTGACCGTTGATGTGGAGCGGGCCGAGATCATCTTTCCCTCGCTTCGGCCCTTCGACTCGACCATCGTCCAGTTTTTCAGGGCCGCCGGACAGCCGATTTCCGATTCCCTTCTCTTCAGCGACATCTATGATACGACGGCGACAGCGGCGCAATACAACGCGGTCAAAAACCGCTACTTCATGCATGTCACGTCATCGACATCCCAATCGAGCCGATACCAGCTTGGGTTTAACCTCGTTGAGGGAAGCGTGTCGGTGCTTCTGGGGGGAAGGACGCTGCAGCCCAATGTCGACTACACCGTCGATTACATCGTCGGAGAAGTGGTGATCCGTAATCCCGATGCGCTGCTTCCGGGTGCGAGTGTTCAGGTGAAGTACGAGCAAAACGATCTGTTTCAGCTTGCGTCCAAAACGCTCATCGGAGCCCGCGGGGAGATGGCAAACCTGTTTCCCAACACCAATGTTGGCTTTACGGTCATGAATCTCTCCCAGGCGACACTGAGTGACAAAGTCCGGTTGGGCGAGGAACCCACCACCAATATGATCATGGGGTTCGATGCTTCGACGTCATTCAACCTTCCGTTTCTCACACAGTTGATTGACGCCCTCCCGTTCATCCGCACCCGGGAGATGTCGAGCATCAGATTCGGGGGTGAAGCCGCGTACGTCCTGCCCAATCCGAATACGAAGACCAGCACCATCGCCGACGATAACGGGGCGAGCATCGCCTATCTCGATGATTTTGAAGGAGCGCGGAGGACGATCCCTCTGCCGATCAGCTACTCGGCATGGCATCTGGCCAGCGCGCCTGCGTATAGCCGTTTGAACGCAGGACTGACGAACCTCCAAAAGACATATTCCAAGGGAAGGTTGGTCTGGTACAACCGGCTGCCGAGCGACGTGATCTCCCAGGAGATCTGGCCGAACCGGGAGGTGCGGGCGGGCGAAAACCTCGTGACGGTATTGAATCTTGACTATGATCCGCGCCATCGCGGGATGTACAATTTTTCGCCGAAACTCGACTCCACGCTTCACCGCCCGGGAGGGGGATTTGATTTCCCCGATACAGACGGCCGCAGGCTGCGGCAACGGAACTGGGGCGGCATCATGCGCTACATTTCGAACGCGGCAGGGCTTATCGACCAGAACATCGCCTATCTCGAGCTCTGGGTTAAGGCTCTCACCCCCGATCAGCAGGATCTCAGGCATGGCAAGTTGTACATCGACCTCGGCCGCGTCAATGAAGATGTCATTCCCAACGGGAACCTGAATTCAGAAGACATCATCAGGACGACGCAAAATCCCGAAGGAATACCGAACGGCGTGCTCAATCCCGGCGAAGATCTCGGAATCGACATGCTTGCCGACAGCGCCGAGCAGCGCGTGTACGCGGGTTTTCTCGCCGCCAACACCGGCGATCCGGATGTCAATCCGAATGATCCGAGCGGCGACGATTGGTCGTATGTCACGGGGGACACGAATTTCACCAGGATCAACGGGGTGGAGGGTAATGTCAACGGCGTGGATGGCCGCCTCCCCGATACGGAGGATCTGAACAGCAATGGGGCGGTGGACCAGGTGGATCAATACAACGAATATGAGGTGCCGCTCGACAGTCTGTATTACGATTCGTTGGGCATTGAACAGAGGAACACGCTGATTGTCGGGGGAGTTGCATGGCATCAGATCCGCATACCGCTCTTCACTCCCACCCGAATTATCGGCGGGGACCGCTCGGCAGGATCGGTCTTGAGCGAGGTGCAGTACGTCCGGCTCTGGATGTCGGGGTTCGAGAGTCCCGTGCGCCTTCGGATCGCCGAGATGAATTTTGTCGGTAATCAGTGGATCCAGAGGTCGACGGGGGACTCGACGCTCAAAGTCTCCGTTGTGAACATCGAAGATAACCCGGGTTACACAAGCCCGCCCGGCGTCATCCGCGAACGAGACAAGACCCAGCCCGACAGGATTATTTTCGGCAACGAACAATCCCTTTCCCTCGTGCTGAACGGGCTGCGGCGGGGGGAAACGCGCCAGGTGTACCGTTCCTTCGCCGTGAGACCGCTGGACCTTTTCAACTACAAGTCGATGAAGATGTTCGTTCACGGCGACCCGGCGTTTGGTTACCTCGCTCCGGACCGCTACGACGTGGAGGCGTTCATCCGCTTCGGGTCGGACTCGCTGAACTTCTACGAGTACCGCCAGCCGATCCGCCCGGGATGGGATCCGCTCAACGACATGAATATCATCTTTTCGCAACTCACATCTGTCAAGGCGACGCGCGACTCGCTGAACAAATTATACAGGATCGACGTGCCGAATGGTCACCCGGGAGCCACGTATGGCGTACAGGGAAACCCGTCCCTGAGGCAAATCCGCGAGATTTCTATTGGGATTACCAATCCCGCGCTCCAGGGGGGCACGGTCCCTCTCGTCGGACAGATCTGGGTCAACGAACTCCGGTTGACCGATGTCGATAATTCCAAAGGATTTGCCTATCGATTCGACACTCAGGTCAAGCTGGCGGATTTGGGCGGCGTGAGCTTCAACTATTCGAAAACAGATCCTTTCTTCCACGGCCTCGATCAAAGGTTCGGCGGCCAGACCACGCAGGTGAATTGGGCTGTGAATGCGAATGCGTCTCTCGAGCGTTTCTTTTCGCAGGATTGGCAGGGAACGACGATCCCGGTCGGCTATTCGCATTCGGAGGGCCTCACCAAGCCGAGGTATCTGCCGAACAGCGATGTGGTCGTCACAGAAGCCGCAAACCTCGCCGGGAGGCGCGCTTCGCCTGCCGCCGCCGCTGCTGTTACCGACAGCGTTGTCACGACCTCACAAACGCTGCACGTGCAGGACTCCTATTCGATTCCGAATTTCCGTCTGGCCCTTCCGAGCCAGGCGTGGTACGTGCGCGACACGTTCAGCAAGCTTAGCTGGGCGTTCAGCTATTCTACCTCCCACGATCGGGATCCCGGCATTACGGTGAGGAAGAGCTGGCAATGGAACTTCAAGCTGAGTTATGGCGTGGCCCTGCCTTCCGATTATTACATCCAGCCGTTTAAACATCTGTTCAACGGGATCTTCATCCTGGATTCCTACAAGGATTGGAAATTTTATTTGCTGCCGGTCACGAGCCTCTCGGCGAATGTCGGCGCGCAGCGTTCGCGCACCTATGAGGTGTCCCGAGATCCCGGAAGCATACCCCGCGATTCCAGAAATTTCGCCGGCGGAAAGTCGTTCGGCTTCGGATGGAAATTGACAGAAGGAGGGATCTCCGGACTCTCCGGCGATTACGGCCTTTCACTCGACCGCAACCTGTTGGTCCTGGACAACGATTCGTCGGGCCGCGGCTTTTCGTCGATACTGAAAGATATCTTTTTCAAGGGCGCCGACAGCCGTTATGGTCAACGGGTGACCTTCAATTCAAAACCCAAAATCCCCGATGTGTTCGATATTCCGAAGTATCTCACGCTCAATGCAGGGTATGCCGTGAACTACGCCTGGCAGAATGCATTTCAGAACGGGGATATCGGAAAGAGCGCGGGGTTCGATAATAACGTTACGCTCTCGTTCGACTTCCGGCTCAAGTCGCTCTTCGATCCGTTGTTTCAATCAAAGGCGGAACCCGCGCCGGCAGCCCCCAGGAGCCCGTCGGATTCAGCGTCGGGCAAGGGGGAAAAGAAAGATAACCTCGGTTCCCTGCTTGCGGGCCTCAAGACGGCGGCGACCATCTTTCTGAAGATTCCGTTCCTCGATTATGAGTCGATCAACATCTCCTTCGCGCAGACAAATCATGCCGCCAACAGCGGCGTTGTCGGATCGACCGGATTCCAGAATTTCTGGGGGCGGCTGCCCTTTCAGGGTTCGGTCTCCCAAAACGGCCCGTCACGGCTCTATCAGTTGGGACTGATTTCCGATCCGAGCGGCACCCTCCGGTACAGCCCGCATTCGGGCTTCCCGTATCTCGGATGGACTACAGTGCCCGGGCTAAGGGCCCCGAACGCCCAGCTTTCCGACCAGTACGGCCAGACGAACAACATCGTGCTCAGGACGAATCGACCCTTGTGGCCCGGAGCGACACTCGAGGTTAACTGGAAGGTTGGGTGGCAATTCCAGAAGAGCACGACGTTTCTGACCGACGAATTCGGCAACAGGGCATTAACTGTTCTCGACGCATCCGGCAATCCCGTACCCGCCGTGGCGACGATCGCCACGCAGGGGAGTATCGAGAGGTCGTTCCTTACTCTTCCTCCGGTCTTCTTCCTCAAGGTGTTAAAGAGCAATCTCGAGGACGTGGGGAAGAAATATCAGGCGCTGATCCGCGGTCAGAACGCGGATCCCGCGAAATCCGCCGAATATCTTGCCGAATCGTTTGAGAAGGGGCTCGAGGCATTGCCGTTTCTGAACAAGGTGTTGGGACAGTATGTGCCGCGGCCGAACTGGAGCCTGAGGTGGGATGGTCTCGAAAAGCTGGCCGGTATCGGGTCCGTGGTGGAGAGGATGTCATTGGAACATGCTTACACGGCGAGCTTCCGTGCAGTACGGTTTCGCTCCGCTCGCGGGCATCAATGCGACGTTCAAGGAATTTCTCAAGGGAAACATGACGGGGGCGCTCAGGTACAACTCGTCGACCGCCTACGATTTGAACCTGGCCGCCCAGAACATCACCGAGACCGCATCGCAGGAGATTTCGCTCTCGCTCTCGTACTCACGCCGCGGTTTTAAATTCCCCCTCTTCGGCCTGACCCTGTCGAACGACGTGGATATCTCTCTCACGTTCTCACGGACGAAGAACTCACGGCGATCGCACGATCCGAACTATTTGGATCAAAACCAGGAAGGAACGCCGATTGAAGGCAGCACGCGAACATCGGCGGAGCCGCGCATCCGGTATGTCCTCAGCTCGCGGGTGTCGGCCGCGCTGTTCTATAGATTCACGAAAGTGGCGCCCGATGAAGGAGGTTCGCTCATTACCGGAACCACGACCAACGAAGCGGGTGTTGAAATTCATATAACGATTTAATACAATGGAGCATACCACAATGAATGTCATGACCGCGACGAAAGGCAGAATTCTCTGGATCGACGACGAAATCGAACTCCTTCGGTCCCATATTCTGCTTCTCTCCGAAAAGGGGTATAACGTTGAAACGGCGACAAACGGCGAGGACGCGATCGAGCTTGTCAGGGAACATCCGATCGATCTCGTTTTTTTGGATGAAATGATGGCGGGGATCGGGGGACTGAAGACTCTGTCCAAGATCAAGGATATCCGGCCCGAACTGCCCGTCGTCATGATCACGAAGAATGAGGACGAGGGTTTGATGGAAGAGGCGATCGGCGTCAAGATCAGCGATTACCTTACAAAGCCGGTCAACCCGAGCCAGGTTCTCCTTGCCTGCAAGAAATTCCTGGAAGGGAAAAAGATCACCGGCGCGCAGCTATCGAGGGATTACATCAAGGAGTTTAATCAGATCTCGCTCGCTCTTCAGCAAAACCTCACGGCAGATGACTGGACATCGATTTACGCGAAGCTGGTCGACTGGTCGATGGAGCTGGATCATCACCCGGAGCTCGGCCTGAAGCAGACGCTGACCGATCAGTTTCGCGAGTGCAACGTCGAGTTTTCGAAATTCATCGAACGCAATTACCGTCAGTGGCTCGGACAAAAGAGCCGGCCGACGCTTTCCATTGACATCGTCGAGAAGTATCTCATACCCCAGCTTACGCCCGACCGGTCGGTCTTCTTCTTCGTGATCGATTGCCTCCGCCTGGACCAGTGGATGGCTATGGAATCGGTGCTGCGCGAATATTTCGATATTACCCGCGATTATTATTACTCCATTCTTCCGACCGCGACGCCGTACTCCCGCAACGCGATTTTCAGCGGCGCCTTCCCGGACGAGATTGAAATCCGGTTCCCGGAGATCTGGGAACAGTGGGAGGACGACGACAACAGCCGGAACAGATACGAGCACCAGTTCCTCGAGAACTTGCTCGAGCGCCGCAAGATTCAATTGAAACCCGAGTCGAAGTATGTCAAAATTCTCGACCCGGAGTTCGGCCGGAGCATCGAGCAGAATATCAATTCCTATACGAAAAACCGGCTTACGTCGATCGTCGTCAACTTTGTCGATATGTTGGCACACGGACGTTCCGACTCACAAATTCTGAAGGAGATCGCGCCGGACGAAGCCGCGTACCGGTCGCTGACCCAGTCGTGGTTCACGCATTCGTCGCTTTTGGGAATGCTGCAGACGCTGTCGCGGCAGAAGAATGTCAAAATCGTTCTGACCACCGATCACGGCAGTATCCGCAGCCTGCGCAGCACGAAGGTCATCGGCGATCGGGAAGCATCGACGAACCTCAGATATAAGTACGGCAGGAATCTCAAGTGCGATGAACGGCATGCGATCTTCATCAAGAATCCGTCCGACTTCAGGCTCCCCAAGCGCAGCGTGACGATCAATTACCTGGTCGCCAAAGAAGACTATTACTTTGTCTATCCGACGGAATTCCACAAGTACGTCAACCAGTACCGCGACAGCTTTCAACACGGGGGCATCTCGATGGAAGAGATGATTCTGCCCGTCGTGACGCTCGAGCCGAAAAAATAGAATCTGGAGGATGGAATCGTATACGACACTCTCGGAGGGCGAAACGATGGTGCTCGGGGCCAAATTTTCCGAGCGTCTCCGGCCCGGCTCCGTGGTCGCTGTCACCGGCGACCTGGGGACCGGAAAGACGCGCTTTATTCAAGGCATCTGCGAGGCGCTCGGCGTCGGCGGTCATGTCGCGAGCCCCACGTTCACGATCGTCAATGAGTATCGGACTCCCCGGATGGGCGTCTACCATATCGATCTTTACCGCGTGAACTCATCGGCGGAGATCCGCGAGCTTGGATTGGAAGAGTACCTGTCGGGAAACGGAATCTGCCTGATCGAATGGGCGGAAAGGGCAGCCGGCTTCCTCCCGAGGTCCCGGTACGAGGTGGTCCTCGATTTTGGGAAGGGCGCCGACACGCGCGAGATCAGGATCGAGGAAATCGTCGAGGTTCCGGCGTGACGATCCTGGCCATCGAAACCGCGACCGAAGTGTGCGGCGCCGCAATAATTCAAAACGGCGCCGTGATCAGTGAGGCAAGCATCACCGCCCCGCACATCCATTCCGAAAAGCTCATAGGCCTCATTGATGACGCGCTGCGCCGAGCCGCTATCGACCCGGGCCGGATCGACGGAATTGCGGTATCGATCGGACCCGGTTCATTCACCGGGCTGCGCATCGGGTTAAGCGTCGCAAAAGGGATTGCCTTTGCCTGCGGAAAACCGGTCGTCCCCGTGCCCACTCTCAAGGCTCTCGCCGCACAGGCCGGCCGCGAATCTCTCCTAAACTCCGCGAGCCTCGTCCTCACAATGATCGATGCCGGACGGGAGGAATTCTACATCGCGGCTTACCGGGACAGCCGCGGGACTCTTCAGGAAGTCACACCCCCGCGGGCTGCGACGCCGGATGAAGTCGTCAGGCGCTTTGCCGATGAAAAACGTATCGTTGTCATGGGAGACGGAGCCGACAAATTCCAGCCGTGGCTTACGGTAGCGCACCCCTCGCCCTCACTCCGATTCCTCTTTCCTCAGCGGGCCCGCCGCCTCTGCAGCGCCGCCGCAGTAGGAGTCATCGGCGAGGAGGAACTGGCAGCCGGCCACACCGCCGACCTCGCCCGTCTTGAGCCGGCCTATCTCAAAGACTTCCGGGCGCTCGTCCGCGAACATCAGCCGGAGGTGCATTCGTAGTGGCGTGGTTTCGCCGGTCTAAAGCGAGTATTACCGCCGAGCCCCAGCGCAAGGACACCCCTGACGGGATGTGGAAGAAGTGCGAAAGCTGCGGGGAGATTGTTCACCGAAAACAGCTCGAACAGCAGCTCTTCACGTGCGCGAAATGCAATTATCACTTCCGGATCGGCAGCAAGGAGTACCTCGCGCTTCTCATCGACGAAGGGACATTCAAAGAAATGGATCGGAAGATGAAGTCGACCGATCCGCTCCAATTTCAGGATACAAAACGGTACAAAGACCGGATCAGGGAGACGATCCGGAAGAGCGGCCTCAACGATGCGATACGGACGGGTACGGGGAAGATCGGCGGCATTGATGTGGCGGTCGGCGTGATGGATTTCAGTTTTATCGGGGGGAGCATGGGTTCGGTTGTAGGAGAAAAAGTTGCCCACGCGATCCACAAAGCCCGTAAGTCGAAAATACCGCTCGTGATCGTTTCTTCGAGCGGGGGCGCACGCATGATGGAAGGAGCCCTTTCCCTGATGCAGCTTGCGAAGACGAGCGCGAAGCTGGCCCAGCTCTCCGACGCCGGAGTTCCCTATATATCCGTCATGACCGATCCCACCACAGGGGGGGTCACGGCGAGCTACGCAATGCTCGGGGATATTAACATTGCCGAGCCCGGGGCCCTCATTGGATTCGCAGGTCCGCGCGTCATAAAACAGACAATAGGCAAAGACCTTCCGGAGGGATTCCAGCGGTCAGAATTCCAGCTTGAGCACGGTTTTGTCGACGCCGTTGTCCACCGGAAATGATGTGGGCGTAAACCCCCCTTCCCTGCGTGTAGTCCTGCAAGTATCCGGCCCGCCTCACACCCGTTCCACCCCATCCACCGAAGCTCTGCTGCACCTTGCAACTGCCGAACATGATCCCAGGCTGCCTTGCAACGCCATGCTCCCGTTCCGACTTTCAGGACAGGACCGGAGCATGGAGCCAACCGGGGCTCAGAGAAATATATGGGGCAGAAACGCTCTAACCTCAACCAATACTTTCACATAAGGCCGGAAGGTATTGTAACTAAAATAAATATTTATTAACTTGGATTCCATCATGACGATCCATATCATTGGTGTCCCGATGGATCTCGGGGCAGGACGGCGTGGAGTCGACATGGGGCCTTCCGCGATCAGAATCGCCGGCATAGGCCCTCGTCTCGTTGATCTTGGTTACAAGGTCATCGATGAGGGCGATCTGGCGATCAAGACGCAGGAAGAACAGAAGATCAAAGATCCGCACGCGAAGTATTTGCCCGAAATCACGCGGGTTGCCGGTATATTGAGCCGAAAAGTGGAAAAGATACTCCGCCATGGGCATTTTCCGCTGGTGCTCGGCGGAGATCATTCGATTGCGATCGGGACAATCAGCGGGGCAGCCGTTGAGGCCCGAAGGAAACGGATGAAACTCGGGGTGCTCTGGGTTGATGCGCATGCCGACTTCAATACACCGGAGAGCTCGCCGTCGGGGAACATTCATGGAATGCCGCTGGCGGCGTGCATCGGGCTTGGGCCGAGGGCACTTACCAGGATCGGCGGTGTGTTTAAGAAAGTAGAGCCGCAAAACGTTGCGATTGTCGGACTTCGCACGCTCGATAAGGGTGAACGTGCAAACATATTGCGGTACGGAGTGAAGATCTTTACGATGGAAGATATCGACAAATATGGCATCCACCACGTGATGAACGAAGTCAACCGGCGCATCGGAAAGAAGGTCGACCACCTCCACGTCAGCTTCGACCTTGATAGCGTCGATCCGGTCTATGCTCCCGGTGTGGGCACGCCGGTGAAAGGGGGACTCGACTACCGCGAGGCGCACCTTATTATGGAGATGGTGGCAGAATCTAAGAAGATGCGTTCCCTCGAACTCGTGGAGGTGAACCCCATTCTCGATAACCGCAACCAATCAGCGGAGTTTGCCGTAGAGTTGATGCAGTCGGCTTTCGGTAAGAAGATCCTATAATGGGATGGCGGCCTGGCGAAGCGGCGGGGAACTGACGATTGAGGAAATCGTACTTTTCGGAGAAAGACTTCCGGCCGATCCGGCTGATCTCGCTTCTGAGCAGCCTCCTGCTCCACACAGTGATCATCGTGGGTCTGCTCTATTACGTTCAACGGCAGGCGGAGCAGGCGCGCCAGGAGGAGATGCTCTGGGGGAGCAGCGGCGGCGGAGGCGGGGAAGGTGAGCAGGACTACATCATACAATTTGGACCTCAGAGTAATCCCGAGCAAGGCAAGCCCGCGCAAGAGAATACCACCACGGCTCAGTTCAAACTGATCGATATCCACGTCTACAGCGACCATCCGCACGCCCTGCCGGTCATTGAAAAAATCCCGCCCAAGCCGATTGCGAAAAAGCAGAAGAAGCGGCAGACAATTATTGCGGAGAATTTGCCCACCCGGTGGGTCCGGCATGGTTCCGGGCCAGGGTCCGGCGGGGGCGCCGGCGGAGGGAGCGGCGGCGGCGTCGGGAAATCGACGGGGTATTCGATTGACTGGGGCGGGACCGGATCGCGGCGGCTCCTCAGCGGGCGGCTTCCAAGATATCCGGAGGGAACCGACAAACAGATGGCGGTTGTGCTGCAGTTCACCGTCCTTCCCGACGGGTCGGTCGACGCAATCCTTCCCACGCGCAAGACCGACGAACTCCTCGAAAGCGCAGCCATTGACGCGCTGCGAACCTGGAGATTTGATCCGCTCCCCGAACAGATGCAACCTGAATCTCAAACCGGCAGGGTCACGTTCGTGTTCAAACTCGAGCTTTCCAAATAATGAAAGGTGAAATGCATCCCATGGAACCTAGACCAGCGAACGGAAGATTGATCAAAGCGCTCTTTACGCTCGCCGTTGTCTTATTGCAGACTCCCGCCGGCGCCCAGGAATCGAGGAGATTGGAGCCGCAGTGGTGGTTTGGAGGCGCGGTCGGACCGAACTTTAATTCCTACAGCAGCGATATCAGCCAGCAGCAGTTCGGATTGACGGGCGCGCCGAATTTCACGCAGGGGTCGGGAGCCGGGGTCTTTCTTTCACCGCTCCTTGAATACCGCCCGGACCCGATCTGGGGCGGGATGCTCGCGCTCGGTTTCGACGGGCGGGGAGGATCGTTCACGGATGTCTCGGGCGGCGGTTCGAATTACTCGCTCCGAACGGCGATGAATTATATCAGTCTCGAGCCGAGCGTGCGGGCCACACCGTTCATCGTTCCGTTTTATTTCTTTGGCGGACCGCGATTCGGGTTTAACGTCGCGAAGTCGTTTACCCATACCGTTTCCCCGGGAACGGAGACGAGCGGCGAATGGACAAACGCGCGGGGCACACTGCTCGGGGCGCAACTCGGGGCCGGATATGATATTCCATTATCTGATCCCAATTCTCCAAACCAGCTCGACGTTTCTCCCTTTATCGCATTTCATTTCGGGCAGGGGCCGAGGTCCGAGGAGCGGTGGTCGTTGACCACCGTGCGGCTCGGGCTTGCGATGAAAGTCGGCTCGACCGGCGGGGTCAGAAGAGCCGTTGAGACCGGCGTGCAGTTTTCGGTGCGCGCGCCGAAACTGATTCCCGTCGAGCGAAAAGTCAAAGAGACGTTTCCCATCAGAAACTACCTCTTTTTTGACGAAGGGTCGAATGCGATTCCACAGAGATACGTAAAGCTCGCCCGTGAAGAAGCGGTGCGGTTCAGGGAAGAACAGCTCGTTCAACCGGAGCCGAAAGACCTTTCCGGCCGCTCCCGCAGACAGCTGACCGTCTACCACAACATTCTCAACATCCTCGGGGACCGCATGCGCCGGCACCCCTCTGCGACAGTGAAGCTGATCGGATCATCGGAGCAGGGACCGGCGAATGGACGCGAGCTGGCAGAGGCCGTGAAACGATACCTGGGGGACGCCTTCGGCATCGAGGAACAACGGATCCTTACGGAGGGAAGATCAAAACCGGAAATTCCCTCGATGCAGCCGGGGGCGACGCGTGAGCTCGAGCTCGTTCGCCCGGAAGACAGGCGCGTCGACATCACGAGCGCCGAACCGCAGCTCCTTGAACCCGTGCAGATCATATCGCTGCAGGAAGACCCGCTCGACAGCGACGTTCTCCTGGCGGTCACGGGCGCCGAG
>VBOC01000096.1 GCA_005877655.1 Ignavibacteria bacterium | reverse complement strand
CGGTCGGGCAATCTGTTGTGATCATCTCAGGGGGGATCGATCTTTCGGTCGGATCGGTTCTCGGGTTCTCGGGAGTGGTTACGGCCGTCCTGCTCAATGGAGTCCTGGGCGTCACTTCGAGTGTGGTCGTCGGAGTACTGGTGGGAGTTGCGTGCGGCGTCCTCAATGGATTGCTGATCACGAAAGCCAAGCTGCCTCCCTTCATCGCAACGCTCGGAATGATGAGCGTCGCCCGCGGCCTGGCGTTCGCGCTCACGGGGGGAGAAACCATCAGAAATCTCCCGGCGGGCTTCCTGATGATCGGTCAGGGCTCTCTGCTAGGTATTCCTATCCCGATCGTCATTATGGCCGCCTTCGCCATCGCCATTGGATCTTTGCTCAAGGCGACGAAATGGGGACGGTATACCTATGCGATCGGGGGTAACGAGACGGCTGCGGTTTATAGCGGCGTGAATGTCGGTGCGATGAAAATCCTGGTCTACGGCGCGTGCGGACTTTCCGCCGGTATTGCCGGTGTCCTGTTTACGTCGCGGTTCGGCGTAGGGCAGTCTACGTCCGGACTTGGTTACGAATTGGATGTCATCGCGGCCGCGGTCATCGGCGGCATCAGCCTGTCAGGCGGACGGGGGACGATCCTCGGCGCGATCATCGGGTCGCTCCTGATGGGGATACTACGAAATGGGCTCGTATTGCTGAATGTCTCCGCTTATTGGCAGCAAGTGGCCATCGGACTGGTGATCTTGCTTGCGGTAGTTCTGGACAGGAAAACAAAACGGTGATCAAATCATTGATTGAAGGATATCAATTCACTGATTCAAGGATGGGGAAATGAAAAGGTTCATAACGGCTTGTCTTATCATTGTACTCTCGGTACTTGGTTGCATGAAGCAACAGCAGCACTCCGCATCCAAGACCATCGGCGTTTCGCTGCTGACGCGACAGCATGTCTTCTATAAAGACCTGGAAGAGGGACTCAGCACCGCGGCGGCAAAGGAGGGTTATGAGCTGATCCTGACCTCGGGCGATTTCGACCTCGGGAAGCAAAGCTCGCAGATCGAAGATTTCATCACGCGGAAGGTTGATGCGATCATCATCTCCCCCGTCGATTCGCGTGGAATCGGCCCGGCTATACTGAAGGCGAATGACGCAAATATCCCCGTCTTCACCGCCGACATCGCCGCCCAGGAAGGAAATGTCATATGCCACATCGCATCGGACAATGTTGCCGGCGGCCGCCTCGCCGGTGAGTACCTGGCGAAAATCCTGAGCGGAAAGGGGAATGTCGCTGTGATCGACCAGCCGACACTGACTTCGGTTCTCGACCGCGTCCAGGGTTTCAAAGATGCGATCGCAAAATATCCGGGGATAACAATCGTCGCGGATGTGAACGGGGAGGGGCGGCGCGACAAGGCGATAGAAGTCGCATCCGATATCCTTCAGGCCCATCACGATCTGAACGGAATCTTCGGCATCAACGACGATTCTGCGCTTGGGGCGCTCGATGCAGTTCAGCAATTCAATCGGAAGAATGTCAACATCATCGGCTACGACGCGACTCCCCCCGCCGTGGATGCCATCGTGAAGAGCACAGCCCTCAAGGCCGATGTGATTCAGTATCCCAAGAAGATCGGCGAGACGACGATCGGTGAGATTAGACAATACTTTTCCGGAGCGTCCGTGCCGAAGGTCGTCCCCGTTGAAGTGGGGATCGTCGATAAAGAAGCACTTCAGAAAGCTTCCACTCCCTGACTATGGCGTCCCTTCTCGAAATGCGGGACATCCGCAAAACCTATCCGGGAGTTCTTGCGCTCTCGGATGTGCACTTCGATCTGACGGCGGGGGAGGTGCACTGTCTGGTGGGCGAAAACGGAGCGGGAAAATCGACTCTCATGAAAATTCTTTCCGGGGCCGTGGCGAAGGATTCGGGCACGATCCTGATCGACGGCAAACGGGTCGATCTGCACGCGCCAGCCGACTCCCAGAAGCACGGGATCGGGATGGTGTACCAGGATTTCAAGCTTGTCCCGGAATTGTCGGTCGCCGAGAATATACTTCTCGGGGATGAGCCGGTAAGGGGAAAAGCCCGCGAGGGGACCTCACCATCTCGGGGAAGCGTCTTTTCCCTGATCGATTTCAAGAAGATGCACGAGATCGCCCGAGTTCCCTGAGCATGGCGCAAAGACAACTGGTGGAAATTGCAAAATCGCTGTCGAGAAACGTCCGCATCCTGGCATTGGATGAGCCGTCCGCTCCACTCACCGATAAAGAGCTCAAGAATCTCTTTGCGGTCATCCGGAGACTCAAGACCGAAGGCGTCGGCATCATCTATATTTCCCACCGCCTCGAGGAGATCTTTGAGATCGGAGACAGGCTGACCGTTCTGCGGGACGGTAAATTTATCCACACCTGCCCCGTATCCCAGGCCGATCGGAGAAGTCTCGTGCGCTGGATGGCGGGACGCGAACTCGAGCAGGAGTATCCGAAATCCTCACTTGAGCGGAGTTCCGAGATCCTCCGCATAGAACATCTTGATGCGGGGATGCTCCGCGATATCAATCTCACGGTATACCGGAAGGAGGTGCTGGGACTCGCCGGGTTGGTTGGTTCGGGCCGGACCGAGCTTGCCCGCATCATCTTCGGCGCGGACCGGAGGGAACGGGGAAGCCTGTTCCTGGAGAACAAACCGATAGATCCAAAGTCTCCGCGTGAGGCGATCGACCTCGGCATCGGCTTGCTCACGGAGGACCGCAACCGGTACGGCCTCATCATGAATATGAGCGTGAGGGAGAACATCACGCTCTCAAATTTGCGTGAGCTTCTCCGGGGACGGTTTGTGGATCGGAAGCGGGAAGTTGAAGTGGCACGTCAATACACCGAGCAGCTCCAAATCAAGACGCCGGGGGTCGAGCAGGAGGTCGAGAAACTGAGCGGCGGCAACAGGCAAAAGGTTGTGCTTGCCCGGTGGCTCTTCACGAAGTCCAAACTTCTGATCTTCGATGAGCCGACATCGGGAATCGACGTCGGCGTGAAGTATGAGATCTATAATCTGATGAACCGTCTTGCAGAGCAGGGCATCGGCGTCATCGTGATCTCCTCCGATCTGCCTGAAATCCTCGGAATATCCGACCGCATCGCCGTGATGTGCGAAGGCCGGCTCGCGGGGATACTTTCCCGCAGAGAAGCGACGCAGGAGAAAGTGATGATGCTTGCGACCGGCCAGACGGCGGAGATTTCCGGTGCCGTCTGAGGCGAGCAGCGGCGTACTCGCGAAGCCCATCGGAAAGATCACAGGGGAGTTCGGGATCGGCATCGCCTTATTGATCGAGATTGCTCTCTTCTCCCAGCTTTCACCGTACTTCCTCACCGCGGATAACATTCTGAACGTTTCTCTTCAGACGTCGATCACCGCGATCATAGCGGTGGGAATGACGTTTGTCATCCTCACCGCCGGGATCGACCTGTCGGTCGGCGCACTCGTTGCATTCAGCGGTGTGATTGCGACAAGCGTCTTGAAATATCCTTTCCCGCCTGTCCTCGCATTCGGAGCCGCGCTGGTCAGCGGGCTCATGATTGGCGCGCTATCGGGCCTCTTTGCCGGAATCTTCATCACGAAGTTCAGAATAACCCCGTTCATCGTCACGCTCGCCTTGATGACGATCCTTCGGGGGGCGGCGTACATGTATACGGACGGCCGGCCGATCTGGGGACTCCCGGAGGAATTCAGCATCCTCGGAAGCAGGCGGGTGCTCGATGTGCCCGTCCCCTCGATCATCATGATCGTCGTGTACCTTCTTGCGTATCTCGTTCTTCATCAGACGAGGTTTGGCCGGTATGTTTACGCGGTCGGCGGAAACCCGGAGGCCGCAAGGCTCTCCGGCATCGACACGAGCCGGGTCATTTTGAGCGTCTACGTGATCTGCGGGTCGCTCGCCGCGCTCAGCGGCATTCTCCTCGCATCGCGCATGAACTCGGGTCAACCGAATGCGGGTCTTATGTACGAGCTCGATGTGATTGCTGCGGTGGTTGTGGGAGGGACGAGTCTGTTCGGCGGAAGGGGCTCGATCGTCGGGACCTTCATCGGCGCAATGCTCATCGGCGTGCTTCGCAACGGATTGAATCTCATGAACGTGGGGTCGTATGTCCAAATGGTCGTTCTGGGTGTCGTCATTTTGCTGGCAGTTCTCTTCGATCAACTAAGAAAGCGGGTCGGCGCATGAAGAAAGCATTTCTCGCCGGCATGGCGCTGATGCTTCTCTGCTCGGTGCCCTCCGCAGCCCAACAGCAGCCCCCCTTCATTTTCACCGTTTATGGCGGTTTGTTCTTCCCATCGAACGAACAGTTTCATGATACTTATAAGTCGAACTCCGAGTCGATCTGGGGGGTCGGCGTATGCCTTCCGATAGAACCCCTTTTGTTTATCACCGGCGATATATCTTTTTTCCGGCCCGAGGCCTCGATCACCGCTCAGGGTGACAGCACCGTTTCGCTCGAAGAAAATTTCATCCACTGGGGCCTCTTGAGCAAGCAACCTGTCGGGACGCGGTTGTTCGTCCGCCTTTCGGGAGGTATGAGCTATGTTACGATCAAGCAGAAATACTCCAGTCCCCGATCTCCGGAACAGACGCTCCAGGCAGACAAGAAGATCGGATATTACGGAGGCGCAGGGATGGAACAAATGGTGGAGAGCGGCAGGGTCTCATTCTTTGCCGACATAGTCTACGACTACCGGCGATCGCATCAGAAGGAGCTCGAGGGAGATTTCGGGGGGTTGCGCCTCGTCGTTGGCGCTCATCTTATCATGTTCTGAGATCATCTCTTCAAGATTCATAAAGGAGACGAGCAATGAAATCCTTCAATGCATTTCTTCGCGTGTTCGCTTTGTCATTGCCGCTGGCGATGTCCCTCCCGGCAACTTTCGCCCTCGGCGCGCCGTCAAATGTCGACAAAGTGGTCAAGGCCCTCGACTCGATGGGCACCGTTTCTTTTGATGATTGGAAGGTAAGTCCCGATTTGAAGAACGCCCGGGCAATCACAGGCGATCCGACAAAACCGGGGTTTGATGATTCAAAATGGGAGAATCTGAAAATCAACCAGTGGATTTATCCCGATTCCTGCTGGACGATTTCGGTTATTGCTGGATCAACGGCGAGAGCAAAGGCTACTTCCCCTGGGAGGGGGAATTCGAGTTGACCCGCGATGGAAAACCGGGACAGAAGTTCTCGATCGCAATCAAGGCAATCAATACCGGCGGACCGCTCCGCCTCTTGCGTGCGCAGATCGAGTCCGAGGCTTCAAAACCGTTCCACAAGCGGATCGAAGATTTTTCGCTGAGCCTGAGGGTTGGACAGAAGCTCCTGAGCTTCGATACCTATCAAACCAACGCGCACAAGAAGGAGGACCCCCATATCGACAAATCCACGCTTGATCGCGCCGAGAAAGCGCGTCTGGCGGCTCTGCTTGAATCCCTGGCGGCGAGGGTCGATCTCGATGCGCTTGCCGCCGGGTCCGTCGAGAAATTCAACTCTTCGCTCGACGCCGTGCGGACAGAGCTCAAACCGATAGGCGCATTCGCAAAAAGCTTTACGCTCCATTTCGACGCCAACGCTCACATCGACGCGGCGTGGTTATGGCGTGAAAAGGAAACGATCGAGGTCTGTCACAACACGTTTAATTCGGTTCTGAACATGATGGATGCGCGCCCGGACTTCACCTACACCCAGAGCGCCGCCGCATATTACGATTGGATGGAACGCTACTATCCGGAGGTTTTTTCGAGAATCCAGCAGCGGGTCAAGGACGGACGGTGGGAGGTGGTGGGAGGAATGTGGGTGGAGCCCGACTGCAATCTTCCATCGGGCGAGTCGTGGATGAGGCATCTTCTCTACTCCACGCGGTATTTTCTCAAGAAACTTGGAGCCAAAGTAAAGATCGGATGGAACCCCGATTCGTTCGGTTACAACTGGAACATGCCGCAATTCTATTCCAACGCCGGGATCGATGCATTCGTCACGCAGAAGATGGGGTGGAGCGAGAATAATATCTTTCCCTATCATGCTTTCTGGTGGGAGGCCCCCGACGGGTCCCGCGTGCTCTGTTATTTTCCGTTCGATTACGTCAATGCGATCGACGAGCCTTTCCGGACGATCGATCAGCTCCGTCAGTTCGAGGCGAACACCGGCTTCCGCAAAATGTTGATTCTCTTCGGGGTGGGGGACCACGGGGGAGGCCCATCGAACGAGATGCTCGAGCGGATTGACCATCTGAAGACTCTCGACGTATTTCCTACCATTGAATACGGCACCGCTGCCGGGTACATCGACTGGCTTCGCAAGAACAACCTCTCCAATCTTCCGGTCTGGAAGGATGAGCTCTACCTGGAGTACCATCAGGGAACGTACACGACCCAGGCGAAAATGAAGGAATGGAACCGGCGGAGCGAGGTTCTCATGACGAACGCGGAGAAATTCTCGACCATTTCCACAATGTTCGGGGGCACGTACAATAGAAATGACCTTGAGGAAGCCTGGAGAAAGGTCCTTTTCAACCAGTTCCACGACCTCCTGCCCGGGTCGGGCATCCGCGAAAACTACATCGACGCCGCGGAGAAGTACAAGGCGGTGGAGGAGATCGGCTCGTTTGAGCTCAGAAAGTCGTTCAACCAGATCGCGAGACAAATCAACACAGCTTCCGCCAAAAGCGGCGCGCCCGTCCTCGTGTTCAACTCACTCGGCTGGGAGCGAAGCGAAATCGGAGTCCTTCAGCTTCCCGAAGGCGACAATACCGAGTATGCAATTTACGACGCGGCCGGAAAGGAGGTCTCCTCGCAGGTGGTACCGAAGGGGAAATACTCGAGGGAGATGCTCTTTGAAGCGGACCATGTGCCCGCATGCGGGTACAAGGTTTTCACCCTGCGCAAGCAGAAGCCATCGACTGCCGCAAGCGCTCTCGCATCCTCGCACACCGCATTGGAAAATGAGTACTTCCGGGTGACGATCGATCCCGACTCCGGTTGGGTGAAAAGCATTGTCGACAAGCGAAACGGCAGGGAAATTCTCAAGGGTTACGGCGGAGAGGTTCAACTTTTGGAAGACAGGCCGAAGGCGTGGGACGCCTGGAATATCGGCCTCACCGGTGTGAAATTCCCGACACGACTCCGGAAGATCGAAGTCAGTGAGTCCGGTCCTTTGAGGACGACTCTCCGCGTGGTCCGGGACTACCTGAAACCCGGCGTCCGGAAGGACCCGCCAACGCCGGATTACCCGTCGTCGTTCTTCACCCAGGATATCATGCTCTATAAAGGCATTGATCGGGTCGACTTCAAGTCCGACGTCGACTGGTGGGAAGAGAAAACAATGATCAAAGTTGCTTTCCCCGTGACGGTTCAGGACACGGCGGCGACGTACGAGATTCCGTACGGAACAATCCGCCGCTCGACACAGATGCGCACCCGGTGGGACAGCGCCAAGGTCGAGGTCCCGGCACAGCGTTGGGCGGATCTTTCGCAGGGAGATTATGGAGTCAGCCTCCTCAATAAATCGAAATACGGCTATGACATCAGAGGGAGCGTGATTCGATTGTCACTTCTCCGTTCGCCC
>VBOC01000095.1 GCA_005877655.1 Ignavibacteria bacterium | reverse complement strand
AAACGTCCCGGCCGAGCGTTACCGGTCCGATCTCGATCCGCCCGGCCTGCGCCCGGTAGCACTGAAAGATCGCCTCCTTGCGGATCACCGTCCCTGAGCCGATGGTCAGGAGATCGGTACACACCGGTATCCGCCGGGAGAGGATCAGGACGCGGGACCCGACTTTCGCGCCCAGAGCCCGAAGGTACAGCACGTACAGGGGCGTGCCGAAGAACAGACGGGCGGCGGGGCTCGACCGGACGAGCGTCTTGACGATCCAGAAGCGGACGTACGCACGGCTCCACAGACGGATCTGCTGGGACCTCCACCGACCGAGGAGCAGCCACTTCGCTGCGATCGGAATGGCGCAGACAACAAGGAAGATCGCGGTGGTGGCCAGGACCAATCGCAGGTAAATCGCCCCCGCAGTGGAGCCCGCCGAGACCCAGCGGTAGCCCTCCACGAAGGCAAGCACGGAAACGTAGGAGTAGACGAGGAAGAACAAGGCCTGCAGCGCTCCGCAGAGGAGATACTCCCGCCTACTCGTGGGCGTCGGCGCCTCGATCGCCTCCGAGACCGGCGGGGATGCGCATAGACGTCCTTCATCGATACTTGCGGCAGATTACCGCGCTTCCTCACTCGCGCGCAGAAATGAGCCATGACGAGCGAGTCCGCACCGAGCTCCTCAAAGAAATGGCTATCGACTGACACACGTTCGACCCGCAGGACGTCGGCGAGCAGTTCGGCGAAGATGTTTTCGATGCACGCCGTCGCGTGCTTGGGCAGATCCTCAAGTACCGACGGAGGGTTATACGAGGCAGTCGTCATCGAACGATTTCGTAAAAGAAGTCCGTCAGGCGTTGGTCCCGGCCGGCTGCTACCGCTTGGTCATACACCCATTTGCCAACCGCCAGATCCAGAATCCCCATGCCGAACGGGGAGAAAATGACGGGATGGCTACGATTCACCAACCGGCTGCCCAGCATGATGTCTGCCAGTGTGCCTGTCACGAAGCTCCGGTTTCCCGTCTGCTGTTCAGCCAGGTGAGGTGAAGTGTTCGCCTTCATGACATGCTCGACGTCGTCGACCACGTTCTGCGATGTGAGGAGGATTTCGGGGGCGAGATCGCGAAGGGAAATGTGCAGCACTACCGGGTTATGCCTGAACAGTGAAGCGTCGGCGATGTACGGCGCGGACGCGACCGTGGTGAAAACGATCAGATCTGAGGCGCGCAGGAGTTGGGCCACGTCGGGAGCGACTGTGACGTTGTGGTGCTGTTCGGGCCGGCACGCGGAAGTCTTGAATTTCTCGCTCTCAGCACGCGAGGTGTCGTAGAGGTGTACCTCGTCGATCTCCCACCCGGTGTCCACCAGGAAGTCGTACACGTACCGTGCGATGAACCCTGTGCCCACGATCCCCAACGCCCGTGCCCGTCGCGATTGCCCCTTCAGCCAGTAGGCGGCGAGCACCGCTGATGCGGCGGTTCGCGCCGCGGAAATGATTGAGCTCTCGAGTATGGCAAAGGGATACCCGGTCTCATAGCTATTGAGCACAAGCACGGCCGATGCACGCGGAAATCCCCGTCCGACATTGCCGGGATAGCTGGCGATCCACTTGAGTCCGGCCACGTCGAAGCCGTTCCCCAAGTAGGCCGGAAGCGCGATGATCCGGCAATCGGGCTTCTCGGGGAACCGCAGGAAATTGCTGTCCGGGTTGACTGCGTGCCCGTCGGCGTGCGCCAGATACGCGTCCCGCACCACGTCGATGCATTCGGCCCGATGGGAACGGATGATGTCGAAGACGGTCTTGCCGTTAATGATTGATAGCTCGAACTACTAGCTCTACTTGAGTTTGGTCACCCACTCAGGGTCAAATACCGTATCGAGATATGGCGTACCGCCGTCAGCGCAGATCAACAGCACCTTGGGGCGCTCGGCCTTACGCAGCCGCGCTGCGTATCGCTTGACCGCAGCGTAGGCCGACCCGCTGGAGCCGCCTACTAACAGTCCATGGGTCATGAGAAGCTCGCGGCATGCATCGACGGTCTCCCGCTCGGGTATCAATACCACGTCGTCGATGAGAGCAAGCGACAACAACGGTGGAACGATGCTCGACCCAATCCCGGGAATGTGGCGTTTGCGAGGTGCGTCACCGAAGATGACGGAGCCCTGACTGTCTACGGCAATGATCTGGACGTTCGGATACTGCTCTTTGAGGCGACGAGACACGCCGGCGATGGTTCCCCCCGTGCTCACGCCGATGAAGACATAATCGAGCGAGTCGAATTCGGCGCAGATCTCACCCCCCGTGAGTAAGTAGTGCGCCTCTACTGCGTCCGGGTTGCCGTACTGGTCGGTCCAGAAGGCGTCCGGAATGGTGGAACAGAGGTGCTTCACCATCTCCAGACGGGTCTTGAGGAATCCCCCCGTATCGTCGCGCTCCTCAACCTTTACCACTCTGGGACAGAGACGCCGGAGAAACGACTCGTAGGTGCTGGAAATGTTGGGATCGATCACGGGGATGAAATTGAGGCCCACCAGGTGCGTGTAGGCGGCGAGGGCACAGGCAAAGTTTCCGGAGGAGGATTCGATCACCGTGGTTTCGTCGCTGATCTCACCTCGCTCGGCCGCCCGCTTAAGGATCCAATAGGCGGGCCGGTCCTTGATGCTTCCGACCGGGTTCGTGTACTCGAGCTTGGCGAACAGCTGCATGCCCTCGACGGCCAGCGGCACATGCGGTGTGGGTCGCAGGATCTTGCCGAGCAGTTCCAAGCGTCGGCGGAGGACCGTCACCCGCTGCGGCTTCCAGCGGGGAGCCGGGAACGGCCTTACAAAGGCTTGGGTGGTGGCTACTGAGCGCATCTAGAACTTCTCCCCCGTGGTGCGCCTGACTAAAATGAAGATTGGCCGTCCCTGCTGCCACTCTTTCTCAGGACGGAGTGAATTCTCTGATCTCTCCCCCTATTTTTCTAAACATTCTTTTTCAAAAAAAGTTCAGGTTCAAACAAAAGCTTTCAATGTCACTCGAATCAGTTCATCCCGTTTTGTCAAGGAATGAGAGCATTCAATGACCTGCATTACTTATTTTACTCGATTAGGATTCATTAAATATTTGTAATAAAGAAAACTTTACTGATCGCTCAACGTGAACAGAAGCGGAACCCTGAAACCTGCACATCGTATATTCATAAGCACTCATACGATCGCGCTCCATTGAGGTCCACATCAGCGAGGCCATTCAGTAGAGGAGTCTGGATAGGAATTCGTGGGAACTTCGATGATAATCGCCGACTCAGTAATTCTTATTCCCCGCAATTTTTCCTTTCACGTCTTCAAACCATTCCGTTGCACCTTCTAAGCGAGGCAAAGTGATCTGCTGCGCTTGTATTACTCTGACAAGGAACTGTTTTCCATCCGGTGCTATATCCCAAACCTGCGTCGACTGCGGAACGTCACATAATTTTTTCGGCAAGGCAAAATCAAACGTCGAGCCCGCAGTAACATCGACGACCATGAGCGAAGAGCCGTTGGTGAAGAATAATTCTTTTCCGGCCACTTCGTCGCTGCGCCGTGTTAGCTCCTTCTCCTCTTTGAGCAGCTCAAGCCGGGCTGCAAGCCATTCAGCCCGCGACGCCACCCTCGGATGGTTCATTTGGTTCTTCTCCGTCGTGGTTTTCATTTTGTTCTCCTTTCATCTTGTGCTCAGTCTATATTGAGTTTTTCATTATATTTGCATTATAGAAGCCTTTTTTCTGGAATTCAAATGTACTGCAATGCTGACCTCGCCACTTCCCCCTCGATACACCCGAAGCATTTCAGTGAAGCTATCCAGTATAGGAGTCTGGATAGAGATTTGTGGCAGGCCTTAAGATGAAGCCACCGTCATCAGCGGTAAAAATGTATCCGTAATCCTGCCTTTTGTATACGTTCCGCGAGCGTTTTCTCCTTATATTAATAGCCTAAAGTTTTAACTCGTTTTTGCAATTATAGGATGAGTAACAATGCAGAAGCGTACGGTCCGTCTACGAACGAAGAACAGGTCTTTGAGAAAATCATGAGTCTGACTGGCAATTTCACTATTTGTGACGAACGAAAGGTAACCATAACATGAGAGCAACCGTAATGTATGGCGCCGGTGATGTCCGCATGGAGACCGTCCCGGACGCCCGCATAATAGAACCGACCGACGCACTGGTCGCCGTCACGCGCGCCTGCATCTGCGGCAGTGATCTCTGGCCGTATAAGACCATGGAGCATAGCGAGACCGGTCGCCTCATGGGCCACGAGTTCGTCGGTGTGGTGGAGGCTGTCGGCGCCGACGTGCGCTCGATCAAACCGGGCGACCTCGTCGTTGCTCCGTTCGCGTTCTCCGATGGCACCTGCGTCTTCTGCCTGGAAGGGCTTCACACGTCGTGCATCCACGGAGGTTTCTTTGGCAGCGATGAGGTCGGCGGAGCCCAGGCCGAGGCGGTGCGTGTTCCCCTTGCAGACGGAACACTCGTTGTGCTGCCGGTCGGCAAAGACGACGCCCTGATGCCGTCGCTTCTCACGCTCTCCGACGTGATGGGGACCGGCCACCACGCGGCCGTGGACGCCAAGGTCGGTCCAGGCAAGAGCGTGGCTGTTGTCGGCGACGGCGCCGTCGGCCTGTGCGGCGTGATCGCTGCCCGCCGGCTCGGCGCCGGGCAGATCATTCTGTTGGGACGCCACCCCGACCGGATCGCGCTAGCGCGATCGTTCGGCGCGACAGACATCGTCACCGAGCGAGGTGACGAGGCGGTCGAACGCGTCCGCGAGCTTACCCACGGCTTCGGCGCCCACTCTGTCCTCGAGTGTGTTGGCCTCAAACAGTCGACACTTACGGCTCTGAGTATCGCCCGTCCCGGCGGCGCCGTAGGCCGCGTCGGCGTTCCCCAGGATGATTCGATTCCAGCGTCGCAGCCGACGTTCTACGACAACATCACGATCGCCGGCGGCCCGGCCCCGGTACGCGCCTATGTCGGAGAGCTGTTGCCCGATGTTCTCGAAGGTAAGATCGAGCCGGGTCGTGTGTTCGATCGGGTCACGAACCTCGACGGGGTACCCGACGGTTACAGGGCGATGAATGAGCGCAAGTCTATCAAGGTAGTGATCAAGTTATGACGAGTCCGCTCTGAACAGAAATTGTTGCCCTGGCTTGACAATCTTCGGAGAGTAGCATGAAAATTGGAATCATAGGTTCAGGATTGATGGGAGGCAAGCTCGGTACGATCTTCGCCCGAGCCGGGCACGAAGTGGTCTTCAGTTACTCTCACAGTCAAGCGAAGTTGAAAAAGCTTGCACGCGACGCCAAGGGCAAGGCGCGGGCCGGCACACCACGGGAGGCTGCTCAGGATACGGACGCGATCTTGCTTGCCGTGCACTGGTCCCGGATACAGGACGTGCTGAATCAGACAGGTGATTTGTCGGGCAGGGTGATCTTGACCTGCTCCCTCCCTATGAATGATGAAAACACCGGACTCATCGTTGTCCATACATCGTCGGGTGCGGAACAACTTGCAAGGATGATTCCGAAAGCTCATGTTGTCTCCGCTTTCAACACCATACCGAGCGAAGTGCTTTTTGAGGTTTTCCAGAGACGGACCAAATCCCCCCGGCCAAGTCTTGTTT
>VBOC01000094.1:7687-10444 GCA_005877655.1 Ignavibacteria bacterium | reverse complement strand
GAGTGCGGCGCAGACAAGCGTGAATGCGACCGCCAGGGCGATACTCCGTCCGCGGAGCAGAGAGCCTGCGTGCAACGACGCTCCCTTCGCGCGGGATAGAATTCCAAAGATAAGCGCGGGAAGCAGCAATATCATTTCCACATGGAGCCGCACTCCCACGATGAAGAGCCCGATGAGCAGCGGAAACACGTTTTTTCCCTCGAACCACGACCAGGCGGTCATCAGGAAGAGTATTCCGCACAAGTAGACGAGCGCATAATCTTCCACGTGGCCGAAAAACAGTTGGTTGGCTCCCGTTGTTACGATTACCGCAATGATGAGGGTCTTCCATCTCGGAGGCGCTTTAATCCCCCGCAGGAAGAGCAGTGAAGCGCTGATGAGAATCCCGCCGCACACCGAGCTGACAATTTCAAAGGTCGATTTTATATCGGTCTGAAGCAGATTCGCGAGCGTCTGATGAACCATCCGCGTGAGAGGTTCGGTTTCTCTCGGATTGATCAGATCGGAAAGGGTGTAGATTCTGGATGACAGCAGTCTGAGGAGCGTGCGCGTATCGCCGTACATGTCGGTCGAGATCCGCCATTGGTAGAAACAAATCGCGCATCCGGCGCCGATGCCGAGAGAGATCACACCATAGATAACTCTCCTCGAAAGGACGAATCCATACAGGTTTTCAGCCAACGTCACATACCTCGTGGAGCAGAAGGGGATCACGAGGGCCACCCCGACGATCAGGAGCAAAACGCGCGCGACCGGATCGAGGTACGCAAGGTGATTGACGCCCCAGAGGAACGAAGCCGGAAAGAAGGACGCGACGCAATACAACGTAATGAGGATCCCGGAAAGGCCCAGCGCGGAGATGATCAGATTCCGATCGGTGATCGGATCGGCAACCGGCGACTTCGCGCCATCACGGAGGGTTTCTTCACTTACTCTGGGTTTTGCCATCAGCTGCCGGGGGCAAATTCGCCTGGTTCACTTGAGTGACGCTCATGTTCATACCCTCGAACAACCAACCCGCTATTTTCCGATGGTGAGGAGCAAGTGTGACGATGCCAAATTGCGGCTCGTTACGTTCACTTGTCACTTTGTAACGAAGAGTGACAATTGAATCGGATTCGTTGGCAAATGACCATTCAATTCTATTCCTTCTTGCATTCATGTCGTAATCAACAAGCCGCCAGCGAAATTGCACACTCGGTAAACCCGGGACCCCGATAGCCGTGCTCCACTCCCCGGCCATGAGGAGTGCCGGGGACAAGAGCACCGAACAGAGGATGATCTTGCGCGTGGTCATTTAATTTCGCACCTGTTCCCGTGTTGGAGTGATAGTATACCGAACAGCCTGCCGATTGTCAAGGCACGGATTTTAGGCCGGGGCCCGGTCGGTTTCGTCGGCTGTTGGGAGGGTTTCGGGAGAAAGTGTCACGTTAATAAAATTTCATTTAGGGTTAGTTCCTGCATGGAAAAAAGGCGATTTTTTCCATACCTTTCGGTCGGGGCTGAACAAGATTGTATCAGGAGATCAACCATGAAGACAAGCAAAGAAATCAAAGACGCTGTCAAGGAGAAGTACGGTCAGGTCGCAAGAGGCGAGATTTCCTCCGTAGAGCCGAAAAGTTCGTGCTGCGGAACTGACGATCAAACGGTGGTCAATCTTGCCCCGCGATACGGGGAAGCGGATAAGGCCTCGATACCGGAAGGAGCCGATCTCGGATTAGGATGCGGGACGCCCGCGGCGTACGCGGACATGAAAGAAGGTATGACTGTGCTGGATCTCGGATCGGGCGCGGGGATCGATTGCTTTGTCGCCTCCAGGCTTGTTGGAAAGAGCGGCAAGGTGATCGGAATCGATATGACGGAGGAGATGATAAAGAAGGCGAATGAAAACAAGCGAAAGATCGATGCTGCAAATGTCGACTTTCGATTGGGTGAGATTGAGGACCTACCCGTCGAGGACAACTCGGTTGATCGGGTGATCAGCAACTGCGTCATCAATCTTGTTCCAAATAAGGAAAATGCGTTCGGCGAAATATTCCGCGTTCTCCGAAAAGGTGGCAAGTTTACGGTGTCAGACATTGTCGTCGACGGTGAAATCACGGACGAGGAACGGCGCGACGCCTCCTTATGGGCGGGATGCATCAGCGGCGCACTGGATAAGCAGGTTTACCTGGGGATCATCGGGCGAATCGGCTTCAAGGAGATCACAATCGTTTCGGAAAAAAAGTATGATTACCCGCTCAAGAGTAACGCAGCCCTCTATTCGATCACCGTTTCTGCAAGCAAACCGTAAACACGCCTGCGCACCGCCGGTGAAACCCAATCGAGGTGAGACTTCACCGACTTACGGAGGGACGCGACGGGAAGGGGGTCGCCAACCAGCTTCAATAATCGGGATTTCCATGACCGGCGAGAAATGAATAGAGCGTCCTTTAACTGCCGAACGCATTCACCGGTTTACGGTTTGACAGTGTTTGTCCAAACACCGATATTGAACCCAATCCGACAGACAGAATGATCAAGACCGCCCTCTTCGCATTTATCCTTGCAATGAATAACCCTCTTTCGCCCGCCTTCTCCGGGGGAACGCATGAGAAAACCTCCGGCATCGAGAAAAGTGTCTTTGGAAAAACGCCCGACGGCACGACGGTCTATCTTTACACGTTGAGAATTTCAAAAGGGATGGAGGCGCGCATAACAAATTACGGCGGTATCGTCGTCTCCCTGTTCGTTCCCGATCGAAACGGTCGGCCTGAT
>VBOC01000094.1:0-7673 GCA_005877655.1 Ignavibacteria bacterium | reverse complement strand
ATATTTCGGTTGCATCGTTGGCAGATACGGAAACAGGATTGCGAAGGGCAGGTTTACGCTTGACGGGAAGGAGTACACCCTTGCCACCAATAACGGAGAGAATCACCTGCACGGCGGCAGGAAGGGGTTCGATAAGGTGATGTGGGCCGCTGAGGAGGATTCGGGTGCGGGCGGTCCGTCGCTTATCCTCACGTATCTCAGCAAGGACGGAGAAGAGGGCTATCCCGGAAACCTCTCGGTCAGAGTCACCTACCGATTGACCGACAAAAACGAGCTGAAGATCGATTACCGCGCCACGACAGACAAACCGACCGTCGTCAATCTGACGCACCATTCCTATTTCAATCTTGCGGGGGCAGGCAGCGGGGATGTTCTGTCGCACATCCTTTCGATCGACGCTGATCGCTTCACGCCGGTCGACAGCGGATTAATACCCACCGGCGAGCTGAGAAGTGTTCAAGTCACTCCCATGGATTTTACGATTCCGACGCCCATCGGCGCCAGGATCGATTCCCAGGGGCGGGACGAACAGCTTCGTCTCGGCCACGGGTATGACCACAACTTCGTGCTCAAGAGGATGGGAAGCGAGCTTTCGCGCGCCGCAAGCGTGTATGAAGAATCTTCAGGACGTTTCATGGAAGTTTTGACGACGGAGCCCGGTCTGCAGTTCTACTCCGGCAATTTTCTCGACGGCCACAACGTGGGCAAAGGGGGAAAGAAATATAACCATCGGTACGGATTTTGTCTGGAGACTCAACACTTTCCCGACTCGCCGAATAAACCGAAGTTTCCTAGCACAGTCCTCATGCCCGGGCAGATATACTCGACCACCACAATTTATAGATTCTCGACCCGGAAGGATCAGTGACCGGTGCAGTAAAGAAAAAGGTCTTGTTTATCTGCGTGCACAACAGCGCCCGCAGCCAGATGGCGGAGGCATGGTTTAACCATTTGTGCGGCGATGAATTCGAAGCGGAGAGCGCCGGCCTGGAACCGGGGGTCCTTAATCCGCTGGTCGTGCGGGCCATGGGTGAAGTGGGCATCGATATTTCACGAAAGACAACGCGTTCCGTCGCGGATGCGCTGAAGGCGAACAAACTCTTTGCCTACGTCATCACCGTGCGCGACGCCGCGAGCGCGGAACAATGCCCCGTGTTCCCCGGCGTTACCACCCGGCTCCGGTGGGAATTCCCCGACCCGTCCGCGCTCGAAGGGACGGAGACGGAGAAACTTGGGAAGGTCAGAGAAATCCGGGATTCCATCAAGACGCAAGTGGAGAAATTGTGTGAGTTGGCCCGCCTAAAGACATAATCTCCCCGTTTCCGCCTACCTCTATTCTGAACCGGGAAACTATCGATTTATCGATTCATTTGACACGTTGAAAGGAACCTTCATGCAGCAAACGGATATGCGCCGGTGTAGAATTTTATCCCTGTTCCTCGTTACCGCGATTCAAGTGATCTGCGGACTGCAATTCTCACCAGCCCAGAACCAGCTAAAGGCCGGGAGCCTCGCGGTACCGAAAACATCCGGAGAGAATAGGTACTACGTCGGAAACCGCCCGCCTCTCTTCAGGGTTTCACCGGGCATCTGACGGAGCTTAGCAAGTGGTGTGAAATCAGGGGAAGCGCCTGGGTCAGTCATGACGGCGAAGGGCAGAATGGATGGGAGGAGCTGCCGTACTGGCTCAAAGGGTATATCGATCTCGGGCACGTGCTCAATGATAAGCGGATTATAGAAGAGTCGAACAGGTGGGTGGAAGGAGTTATCTCGTCGCAGGACAGCGGCGGATACTTCGGTCCCCGGGCGAACCGGAATGAGCATGATATCTGGCCCAACATGGTAATGCTCTATGCCCTCCGGACGCACTACGAAGCGACGAATGACAAACGAGTCTTAACTTTGATGATGAATTACTTCCGCTGGCTGGCCGCAATTCCGCTCGAACAGATCCTTCCGGGGAGCTGGCAGAAAATCCGCGGGGGCGATAACCTCGACCACATCTACTGGCTGTACAATCAAACGGGTGAGAAAGGGCTGCTCGATCTGGCGCGCGTCAATCACGAGAGAACCGCCGACTGGACGGGCGGCCTCCCGACGTGGCATGGCGTGAATCTATGCCAGGGATTCCGCGAGCCGGCCGAATACTATCAGGAAAGCGGGGATGTTCGTCACCTTCGAGCCACGGAGCGAAACTACAATACGATCATGAGCTTGTACGGACAGGTACCCGGCGGGATGTTTGGCGCCGATGAGGATGCGCGACCGGGCTACGCGGGACCGCGACAGGCGGCAGAAAGCTGCTCGATGGTCGAGTTCATGCACAGCGACGAAATGCTTACATCCATCACCGGGAATCCGGTCTGGGCAGACCGATGCGAGGAAGTTGCTTTCAACTCGCTTCCCGCCTCGATGACTCCGGATTTGAATGGGCTGCATTACCTCACCGCTCCGAATATGGTGCAGCTTTATAAGACTCCGAAGGCGCCGCTCTTGGAGAATGGCAGTGACATGCTTTCCTATAACCCCTGGGACTACCGATGCTGCCAGCATAACGTCGCGTGCGGATGGCCCTATTATGCCGAACATCTCTGGATGGCCACACGCGATAACGGGCTGGCCGCGGTGCTCTATGCACCGTCGCGGGTCAGCGCAAGGGTCGCTGATGGAGATGAGGTCCAAATCACCGAGAACACGGAGTACCCGTTCGGGGAGGCAGTCGTGTTTAAGATCTCTGCACAAAAATCAGCATCGTTTCCATTCCTCCTGCGTGTCCCGGGCTGGTGCAGCGGGGCCCGGGTGAGCATAAACGGGGCTGACGCCGGCCTGCACGCCGATCCTGACACCTGGATCGTGCTCGAAGGCGCGTGGAAGAATAACGACGCAGTGCGCCTTGAACTGCCGATGGCGATATCGCTCAAGATCTGGGAGAAAAACAACTATGCCGTCTCGGTAGAGCGCGGCCCCCTCACCTATTCACTCAAGATCGGCGAACGGTGGCAGAGGTCTGGCGGCACAGACACGTGGCCTGCCTATGAGGTGTTCCCGGCGACGCCCTGGAACTATGGCCTCCTGGTTGACGTCAAAAAGCCTTCCTCGTCGTTCAAGGTCGTGAAACAGCCGAACGGGGCGTACGTGCAACCGTTCACCCCGGAGAACGCCCCTTTATTTTTGCGGGCAAGGGGGAAGCGGATATCCAGCTGGAAGCTGGAAGAGAACGGACTCATTGGAGAGGTTCGGACGAGCCCGGTGCGATCGGATCAACCCGTCGAAGAGATCACGCTCATCCCGATGGGCTGTGCCCGCCTGCGGGTATCGGCATTTCCGCGAATCACCGAAAATCCGGATGCGAACGAGTGGAAGTGACGGGCCGGCCGCGGGTCGAGGTCAGGACCCGGTGATGGGAGCGGGGAGGGACATCCTTATGGGAGAGGAACCCTAAGAGAAAGCGAAATCGCTTCGCACAGGCATGTGCTGCGCCACCTGGACGAGCATCCTGACGTATCGGGCCAACTCGTCGCGAAGCATCTTTTGACCCTGATGAATTCTCTCTGCGACTTCGCGGGCGGAGCATTTCATTATTCTGGCAATCTCCGCATAGTGAAGGTCTCCCAAATCACGCAGTAGAATTGCCGACCCGTACTCCTCGGGCATCGATCTGATCGAATGACGAACGATCGCTTCGAGGGCGGAGCTGATCGAGTCCTGACCCACTTCCTCCGATTCCCCTGTCCTGTCTTCCCGATCGGGGAACGCGGCTTTGAATTCAGACTCCTGTTCCCGCCCCTTCTGCCCGCCTGCCCGCTCACGGTGTTGAATGATCAGGCGTCTCAGGGTCTGAAATAACAGAAAACGGACATCTTCCTCCTCCAAATCTCCGCGCCGCGAGAGGTTCGCTTCTCCGTAGGCATGACTGACGAGCTCGCTCGAATCCTCCGCGCTTTCCGTCATCCAGTAGGCGTAATTATAGAGTGAGCCCATCTGAGAGATTGCCATCGTTTCTCAGTTGATTGATATAATACGCTGCAGTTTACGCATGTGCCGGAGCGGAGCCGCCCTTCAGTCGCTTAAATTTCTCAAGAACTCCGGGAAGATGCTGCTTAAGCGTTCGTTTGGCCAGGCAGCCGTCCACATCCAGCTGGGCCGCCATGTCTGAGTACACTTTTTCTTCGTGCATCGTAATAAAGACGATCCCCGCACCGGGACATATTCTCCGGATGACCTTTGCCGCTTCGGGGCCTGCGACGCCCGGCATGGCGATGTCGAGGAGGACGAGATCCGGTTTCAGAGATTGAGCCAGATAGATCGCACGCATACCGTTGCCCGCCTCACCGATGACCTCGATGCCGGGTACTCCCTCGAGATAGGATTTGAGATCGGCCCGGAACACCTCGCTGTCGTCCGCGATAAGCACGGAGAGGGGGTTTGCCGCATGGGGGTAGATCTCTCCCCCCGGGAGAATTTCCGAATGAGGTTCCTGTGCTATCGAATTATCCATGACTGTCGCCCCTTTTCGCCATATGCCGACCTTCCCAATGGTAACACCCTTATTGTAATCATTTTAAGCCGCCGCGTCAATCGGGTATTTTACGTATTTTTGTGCCGGGCGGAACTACGGTCATATACCTAGTTGACGGGCGGTAGGAATCTGTAGGCAAACGGGGGTAGGAGGGGGCTCGGAGGTGGCAAGGGTCAGCGGAGCGAAGTGCGGCAAGGTAGTCGGTACTCCGCGAGTCCGGAATCAGCCTTTCGGGGGCAATCGGCAGCTTCGGCCGCCTAGGGAAAGTAGATGCTGAATCTCGTGGACCGGGCCGGCTCAGCTTCGATGCCTGCTGCTCATAGTCGTGGGAGATAAGTCCCGATGGCGACAAAAACTTTTCGCGAATGGTTGAGAAACCCATTTTGATCTCGGTATCTTCTGGACATTCATCTCGCCAGAGGCTCCGTTTTTGCACTCTTCGAGACGTGGGGGCTATTCAACGACAGCACGCGATGGTGTCCATAGTTCAGTTTGGTTAGAACGCCAGGTTGTGGCCCTGGAGGTCGTGGGTTCAAGTCCCACTGGACACCCGGAACGATAGCGGAATTTCCGCTCCGCAATCAGCGTTCAACGACGCCGGGGCACCGGGGACATTAACTGTGCCCCGAGTATCTGCGTTAGGGCTTGCCCCCATCGTCTAGAGGCCTAGGACACGAGCTTTTCAAGCTTGGAACACCGGTTCGAATCCGGTTGGGGGCACGACGATTCCCATTATGGTCGACAACATCAGAGATAGTTCACCGGGACACGCATGAGAGCAATCATTCCCGTCGCGGGTTTCGGCAGCCGCCTTCGGCCGCATACCTATACCATCCCCAAAGTGATGCTGAACGTGGCGGGGAAGCCGATCATCGGCCATATCCTCGATCAGATGATCGCGGCGGGTTTCGATGAAGCCACGATCATCGTCGGCTATCTCGGCGAGAAGATCCGCGACTATGTCCGTTCGCAGTACTCGATCAAGGTGGATTTCGTCGAACAGGACGAGCGAAGGGGATTGGCCCACGCCGTGTACCTCGCGAAGGACATGTTCACAAAGGAACCGTTTCTGATTATCCTGGGAGATACGATATTCGACGTCGACCTGAAACCGGTCATCCGCGGGAATCAAACCGTGATCGGAGTCAAGCAGGTCGAGGATCCCCGCCGCTTCGGGATCGCGGAGATGATGGACGGCTATGTCAAACGGCTCGTCGAGAAGCCCGAACATCCGACCAGCAATTACGCGATTGTCGGGCTCTACTGGATCCAGAGGCCCGAGCTTCTCCGAACATGCATCGAGGAGCTGTTGGCGAAGGACAAGAAGACGAAGGGCGAATATCAACTGACCGATGCGCTTCAATTGATGATCCAGCACGGCGAGAAAATAAAGACATTCCAGGTCGACGGCTGGTTCGATTGCGGACGGCCCGAGACCCTTCTCCTGACCAATCGATACCTTTTGGAAAAGCAGACCTCGACGAGGGCGATCGACGGCGTGGTGGTTGTCCCGCCCGCCTACATATCGCAGAAGGCCGATATCCGGCAATCCGTCATCGGGCCTTACACGACCGTTTCAGACGGGGCGGTAGTCACCGATTCGATCGTGCGGAACTGTATCGTCGGCGAGGATGCGCTCGTGGATAAGGCCCTGCTTGAAAGTTCCATCGTCGGCATCAACGCGGTCGTACGGGGATCGTTCCACCGCATTAATATCGGCGACTCCTCCGAAATCGATTTCCATTAATTTTAGAGGCAATCCCATGTCCCACCTGTTTACTTCCGAATCCGTGTCCGAAGGGCATCCCGACAAAATTTGCGATCAGATCTCCGATGCCGTGCTGGATGCCCTGCTTGCAAAAGATCCGATGTCGCGAGTTGCGTGCGAGGCCTTTTGCACGACCGGACTGGTCCTGATCGGGGGAGAAATTACAACCCGGGCGTACGTGGAATTCCAGGAGCTGGCCCGAAGCGTCATCCGCGACATCGGTTACACGAGGGCCGAATATAAGTTCGACGCGGATTCCTGTTCGGTGATCTCGACCATTCACCAGCAATCGCCCGATATCGCGCTCGGCGTGAACAAGGGAGGGGCGGGCGATCAGGGGATGATGTTCGGCTATGCCTGCAACGAAACGGCCGAGTATATGCCCATGCCGATTATGTATGCCCACAAGATCGTGAAACGCCTTGCGGAGATCAGGAAGTCGCGGCGGAACGGACTCATGACGTATCTCAGGCCCGACGCGAAGTCGCAGGTGACGGTCGAGTACGAAGGAAGGACGCCTCGCCGGATTCATACGGTCGTCGTCTCCGCTCAGCACGATTTTGATGTGTCGCAGAAGAAGATCAAGCAGGACATCATCGAGCATGTCGTGAAGAAGGTCCTCCCGAAAGAGCTCATGGACAAGAACACGATCTTCCATGTCAACCCGACCGGCCGGTTTGAGATCGGCGGACCCCACGGCGACAGCGGCCTGACCGGGAGAAAGATCATCGTGGACACCTACGGCGGCCGGGCTCCTCACGGCGGGGGATCGTTCTCCGGAAAAGATCCGTCGAAGGTCGATCGCAGCGCCGCCTATGCGGTGAGGCACATCGCGAAAAACGTCGTCGCCGCCGGGCTGGCGGACGAGTGCATGATCCAGGTCGCATACGCGATCGGCGTAGCCGAGCCGGTGTCGCTCAACGTGAATACCTACGGAACCGGGAAGCTCCCCGACGGCCGCCTCGCGAAGATCATTCTCAAGGAGGTCGATCTCTCGCCCGCCGGGATCATCAAGCGGCTGAATCTGCGGCGTCCCATCTACCGCAGGACCGCGGCGTATGGACATTTCGGGAGGTCCGACAGGCATTTTCCGTGGGAGCAGCTCGACCTTGTGAAAACATTTCAGAAGGCGGCGCATTAAGCACCCGGACGCCCGCGAGCGGTCGCGCTTCCGATAAACGAGGGGCGGATAACCAACCATTCATCAACCAAACACCAGACAGAATCGCATGGATCATCAGGAAGGTCAATACAAAGTCGCAGATTTGAAATCAGCCGCCGAAGGCAGGAATCTTATCGCCTGGGCGGAATCCAGAATGCCGGTATTGATGGCGCTGCGGGAGAAGTACCGGAAGTCCAAGCCCCTGAAGGGATACCGGATGGCCG
>VBOC01000093.1 GCA_005877655.1 Ignavibacteria bacterium | reverse complement strand
CTCAGCGCGGCGACCTGGACTGCAGCAACGACCGTTCAAGGAACCCAGAATAACGATGCCGATGTGGACGAAGGTTATACCATGGAGTTCAGAATCAACCTCGCGACATTTGGCTATAATGTTTCCGGAGTGGCCGGCGACATTGTCATGTATAGTCTCTCGATCTACGACGCGGATTATGAGTGGCCGCTCGATACGGCGAAGCAGGCCGGGAACCGCGTCTGGTTCCAATGTCCGTGGGGAAATGCCGCCGCCTATAATCACATCCGGGTCTATGCGCGGCCGGACGTGGGACTCACTGGAACTGTTCCTGTCGTTGGTCCGGAGCTGACGATTCCGAGCGCAGGAAGCCTCCAATCTCCCGTGCTTGATGGCGTATTGGATGACGCAGTTTGGAGCACGCCGCACATCGGCACATTACAAATAAAATTCGGGGATAACGCGATCCGCGACGCGTATCCGAGCACCGCGCCGTACCGCAGCGGCCAGTTCCAGCCGACCGTCAATGGCGGGGTGTCTTCCGTTTCCGATCCGAGCCTTGCAACGATAAAATCTTTCTTCAGGGCGGATACTCTGTTCCTGGGCTTCGACGTGAACGACCTCGTGGTTCAATCAGTCGATCAGGTTGATCGCTGGGATGGGTTCCGCGTGATCATTTGCCAGCGGGATGTGCGTAACGGCGACAATGTGCTGTTCCCGCGAAGACTCTCATTCAGGGTCGGGGGCTCCGGAACGAGTATTATAACAGAACGGCAGGACGACCTCAGCGCAACCGGATGGGATTCGCTCTCTCAGGCGGTTCAGGTTGTCATGGCGTTGAAGGGCGGAACAACGATCGATACGGCCGGCCTGGTCGCTGATTCGGGCTATACGGCCGAAATGAGGGTTGTGCTGCCGAAGTTCGGCTATCCGGCTGGACGCGGTGACGGCGTGCTGTTTTTGGGAATCGTACTCTATGACGGCGATTCGTTCACGCCATTCACCAGCAGCTACGGAACCCGCACCTGGTTCATGCGGGAAGGCGATTTCAATGACGGCGCTGCCTGGTGCTACATGAATCCAAATATAACCGTGGGCGTGAAGGAGAATGGATCTTCAGTTCCGGAAGAGTTCGCGCTGCTCGGTAACTATCCGAATCCGTTCATCCCCTCGACAACAATCAAATACATGCTACCCGAGGTGAGTGACGTGACAATCGAGGTCTTTAACATGCTCGGCCAGATCGTCGGCCGAAAGGCGCTCCGTATGCAGGGACCCGGAGAAGCTTCCGGAACATTCGACGCTCGATCGTTGAGCTCCGGAGTGTATCCGTACCACGTGCGGATGTCTTCACCCGGTTCGCATGTTGAGCGCGCCGCGTTTAACGGCAAGATGATTCTTCTAAAGTAATGGCTGTCCGGCAGAGGCGGGTCCGGGAGGGCTCGCCTCTGTTCGTTGTTCGATACAATGGAAGCGGACCGGGCTCCTGAATCGCTGTATCGATCCAACGGGGGCGAACCGGGCTCCTGATTCGCGGTGCAAACTCTTCTGAAGCGTATCGACCGATCAATTCAATGAGCCGAATCGAACCCTGCAGCCCGGGCGCATCGGTTGCTCTTGCTTTTATCGTCTTCTCGTGCGCCGCTCTTGCAGGCACCACCGGGAAGATTTCCGGACGCGTGCTCGACAAAGCCACCAAGCAAGCCCTTGCGAGCGTGAATGTCGTTATCGTCGGTACGTCGCTCGGCGCCCCGACGGACTTGGATGGATACTACAATATTATCAACATCCCCCCCGGAACCTACAACGTTGAGTTCCGCCTCATCGGTTATGGCGCATACTCCGTAACAGGGATCCCTGTCACCGCAGACAGGACAACAAAAATTGATGCCGAACTTGAAGAGGCCGCCACGACGGCGGGAGAAGTCGTGGTCGTCGCTCAACGGCCGGTTGTCGATGTGAACCTTACGAGCACGGTGTCGACGGTGACCGATAAGCAGATTCAGGCGTTACCGGTTCAGGAACTGAAGGACATCGTCAACCTGCAAGCCGGGGTTGTCGACGGGCATTTCAGGGGCGGGCGCGCCGGAGAAGTGCAGTATCAGGTGAATGGGGTATCGGTCAACAACCCGTATGACAATTCATCGACGGTGAGAATAGACCGGTCCGTCATCCAGGAGGTGCAGGTCATCACCGGCACGTTCGATGCGGAATACGGACAGGCCATGAGCGGCGTGGTGAACGCGGTTCTCAAGTCCGGCAGCGACCAGATTGCGGTGACCGGGGAGGCATTATCGGGAGCTTTCTTTTACGCGAGCGGGGGGTTGCGAAATCTGACCTATCAATTCAGGCCCGAATTTCTAAATCAGAACTATCAATTGAGCGTCACAGGCCCGACCGGAATTCCCCAAACATACTTCCTTTTCAGCGGCCGCCGCTCCGTCTTCAATGATTATTATCTGGGTGAACGAAGGTTCAATCCTCTCGATACGAACGGGATCTCCAATCCCCACCGCTGGCTCTTGCAGCCGAACGGTGACGGGAAAATAGTGGCCCTGGCGTATTCGCATGAGTGGTCGGGTCTGGCGAAAGTCACAAACCGTTCCATACCCGAGATCGAGATCAGCTACCAGGCGCTTTTTAATGTGATCGACGCCAGCAAGATTGATGATGCTTTTATCTATCGTTTGAATCCTGACGGAAAGAAGACACAAAGAACAACATCCGTGGTCCACGGGGTCGATTGGACCCACACGATTTCATCCACGACGTTCTACAATCTCAGTGTCCGCCAGAACTACTTCGATTATCACGACTGGGTATTCGAAGACTTCTATGACCCGCGGTATGATTATGCCAGGTCAAGCACGGGATCCAGCGATTATGAATACGGTGCGGTGGTTGCGGGCGTTGATTTCGGCCGCTTCCGTCAAAGGACAACCGCCCTTGTGCTGAAAGCCGCGCTCACAAGTCAGGTAATGCGCGACCATCTGATAAAACTCGGCGGGGAATTCCAGACATCGGCAATCTATTTCGGGACGGCGGGGACACTCACGTATAAAGGCGATACGCTCTATCGTTACGTTGATCAGCCGCCCGATTATCCCGGGGTGCAGTACTATCATCCGATCTCGCTGGCTGCGTACGGACAGGACCAGATGGAATGGAACGATCTGACGATTCGCGCGGGTTTGCGCTTTGAGCTCTTCGATGCACGCAGCTTTCTTCCGAGCGATCTCGCTAACCCCGCCAATGCGATTTCGGGTGCGCCTGCCTCTTTTCCCCAACGCACGTCGAAGAAGGTCTCCGCCGCGCCGCGGATAGGGATTTCCTATCCGATCACAGCAACATCATCCGTCTTCTTTTCATACGGCCACTTCTATCAACTACCGCCGCTCCGGGATATCTTCAATAATGCAAATTACGATAAGCTTGCCCGCCTTCAGGCCGGTGCGGGAGAGTATGGTACCGTGTATGGGAATCCCGATATCAAACCCGAACGGACCGTCCAGTACGAGTTTGGATACAAGCACGCGCTCACGGATTTTCTCGGGCTGAACGTAAACCTCTTTTATAAAGACATCCGCGACCTTCTGGGGGTGGAATTAATTGACACCTACAGTGCTGCTTCATATCCCAGGCTCACCAACGTGGATTTTGGCAGCGTGACCGGGTTTACGATCTCGCTTGACCAACGACCGGTTGGAATTCTAAGTTCAACGATTGACTACACATGGCAGATGGCACAGGGAAACTCGAGTGATCCCATTGAAACGGCGACACGAGCAGCAGCCGGAGAAGACCCCCGTCCCCGGCAGATTCCGCTCAACTGGGATCAACGGAACACCATCAACGCCACTGTCACGCTTTCGAAACAAAAAAATTACTCCCTGAGCACGATTCTGCGATTCGCCGGCGGCCAACCCTATACTCCAGCCCACGGCTCGGGGTTCGGCGCGTCGCTGGGGCAAAATTCGGGACGCAAGCCCAGCGGCTTTCTCGTAGACCTGAGAGGAGAAAAGTATTTTACCTTTGCCGGCGCCAGTTTGAGCTTCTTCGCCAGAGTGTTCAACGTATTTGACGCCCGGTATTTTAACGGCCACTTGTTTTCAGACACCGGGAGCCCGGACTACGGGTTGTTTCCTTTCTCGCAGGACAGAGACCTGCTTGCAGACCCGACCCGGTATTATCCCCCGAGGCGAATCGAGGTTGGCATTTCGATGAACTCGCTCTGATTATGAAGCAATACTCCATGATAATGAAACATATTCGCCTTCTTGTGCTCGCATCCTCGCTCGCGCTCTTTGCAATCAGCCCTCTCACAGCACAGGTTGTGACGCCTGTTCCCAAGGCCATGCGCAGCCGGATCGACGCCGAGCGCCAGGGATTTCACGATGCGAACAACATCCGCACCGTCTTTCTGAACTTCGGCATGGTGGGCGACTATCCGGCCGATCCGGGTAATGTGGATTTGAGTGTTTTCCACTCTGTCGAGGTCCCGAAGGGGAGCGGAGTAAATTACACCGACGGAATCACCCCGTTCGTGCTCGCAAAAGTGCGTCTCACCAACGGCGATTCGGCGTATATCATGGAGACCGGCTACCGTGAACGGCAGGAGCAGAGCCCGTTCTCAACACTCACCATGCGGTTTGAACCGAGGCCGGGCTATTTCGAACCAGACCCCGCCGTCAACAGAGGAAGGTCGCCTGCGATCAGCAACGATCCGCGCACGTGGCCGTCTTCATGGCCTGATAAGGACGCGACGTGGAACGGCGCCTGGAACGGCTACTTCGGCAAACGGCCGGCCGCCGACCAGGAAAGCTACACGGTGATGGACGATGATTACTACGACAAGTGGAGAACACTCTACTATCCCGACAGCCGCGACTCCTCGCGGCACGGTCTCGGACTCCGTGTCGAAGTGCGCGGATTCCAATGGTCGAACCCCCAGGCGGCGAACGTAATCTTTTGGCACTACGACATCACCAACGAGGGAACTGCCAACTATCCCGAAGCCGGCCAGGTGGAGAATATCATCTTCGGCCTGTACATGGATTCCGGCATCGGCGGATCTGCCCTGGGCTGTGATGGCGTGTATGAATCGGATGATGACAATGCGAAATTCGATACGACAACCGGCCTGAATCTTGTTTACACATGGGACTACTACGGTCACGGGGTCGGCCTCTACGATCGTTGTTATCCGACAGGTTATCTCGGGTATGCCTATCTGGAAACTCCCGGCAAGCCCGGCGACGGCATTGATAATGATAATGACGGCATCACGGATGAAAAGCGGGATAGCGGACCCGGTATGCTCATCGAAGGACGGGATGCAATTCTTGCCTACGCGGCCGCACATTACGATACGGCGAAATTCAGCAGGTTCTACGGCCCGATTACCCAGCGTCCCGCAGTGCTCGCGGGCAGGTGGTGGACGGGCGATGAAGATATGGATTGGGTTGCCGAAGCGGACGATACCGGCGAGGATGGTGTGTTTGGGACGCATGACAAGGGGGAGGGAGACGGGATACCGACCGAAGGTGAGCCCAACTTCGACAAAACCGACAAAGACGAGTCTGACCAGATCGGATTAACGGGCTTCCAGATGAATTATATTAATAACCCCGGGGGGGTGCCGGACGACATTGTGTTTTTCAAAACCGGCCGGCCTCCGCACCCGGATTGGCCGAAGGAACTGTACGAGAAATGGAGCAGCCGGGATTTCAACACCCGTTTCGATCCGCGATCCGGCGCCGTAAGAATCAACATCGGGTTCCTCTTTGCCTCAGGGCCCTTTACACTGGAGCACGGCAAGACAGAGCGCTTCAGTCTCGCCCTCGCGTACGGCGCCGATCTGCAGGAATTGCGCTCGACCGTGAAAGTTGTTCAGGCAATTTACAACGCAAACTACCAGTTTGCAGTCCCTCCGCCCGTGCCCACCGTCCAGGCTGAAGCCGGGGATGGTTACGTGCAGTTGACATGGGACGATGCCGCTGAACACAGCACCGATCCGGTTGTCACCGTGAATGATTTCGAAGGCTACCGGATCTACCGCTCTACCGACCCCGAATTCAGAGATCCGAGGGTGATTTTAACGGGACGTGGAACAGGCCCGATCGGGAACGGAAAACCGATTGCACAATTCGACCTGAAGGACGGGATCTATGGTTTTTCAACGACGACGGTGGAGGGTGTGGCGTACTATCTTGGCAGCGAAACCGGAATCACTCACAAGTTCAGGGATACAACTGTTGTAAACGGTCAGGAGTATTATTATGCGGTTTGCTCATACGATTATGGACCATCCATCAAGCTCCAGTCGCAGGAGGTCTTTACGTACTATCCTTCCGAGAATTCCATTACAGTCTCCAGGACTCGCTACACAGCGGCCCAGGCATCACAGGTCACTCGTATTTCGGGCCTGGGCACGGGCACGTTGGACGTAAAGGTAGTGGATTCCAAACTTGTTCCTGAGAACCATCTCTTCAAGGTCACCTTCAATGCCAATGCGGATGAGGTGCGCGCGAATTCGTACAATCTGATCGACAGCACAACAGGCGAGATAATTTTCAAGACGGGAAACGATTTCGCCGGTGAAGGCACCGGTATAACGGGCGAGGGCGTTCTGCCGATCGTCAATACGCTTCACACGGTTGTTATCGATTCGCTGCGGAGCGGGTTCACGCCCTCCAGTCCAACGAACGCGAAACTGAACGTGAGCTATTCCCGTCAGGCGGTGATGCCGATTACCCTGAGACGCGACGGCTTTCCGTATGATCTGACAGTTACATTTTCCAATGCCATCATCGATACTGCGGTCGGAATTTTCCCCGGTTCCAAGGCGCCGGTGAAATTCCGTGTCGTTGCCCACACGGCGGCGGGCGATCAACGCCTTCAGTGCAAGTTTATAGACCTGAACGGTGATTCGACCCTCAGCCCACATCCGCTGAATTCGGAGGAGATTCAGGTGCTCACCGGACCGGCGAACCTGCCGTCGAGCCAGCGGTTTACATGGTCAATCAAGATCCAGAACGACGTCGCTTCCACTGTTGGCCCGACCCTCGGAGATGTGTACGAGCTCAAGCTTCTCTACCCGTTCACTGTGGGCGACGCTTTCACCTATATGACAAAAGGAGAGTTCGTTGCAAGTGACAGCGCGAAACGGCAGTTCGCGGGAGCCTATGTGGTTCCGAACCCCTACGTGGGTGCCGCAAGCTTCGAGCCGGGCCTTTTTGCTACGTCAGGCCGGGGGGACCGGCGCATCGAATTCAGGGGCCTGCCGCAGAGTTGCACCATCAGAATATATACTGTTCGAGGCGATCTGGTGCAGACACTCACTCACGATAGCATGTCCGAAGGATATGTTGCCTGGAATCTGCGGACAAAAGACAATCTCGACGTTGCCCCGGGTTTGTATGTCTTCCATTTGGACGCCGCAGGCATCGGCAGCCAGATCGGCAAGTTCGCTATTATAAAGTAGACGATGAGACGAGCGCTGCTTCTGATACCAGCCCTACCAATCGTAGCTCTCCTCGCCGCCGGATCGGTGCTCGGACAGTCAAAAGCCGGGACGAGTGTGGGCCAATTTTTGCTCATCGAGCCGAGCGCCCGGATTGCTGCAATGGGAAATGCCGGAGCAACAATGTACGGTGAGGTGCAGGCGTCGTACTACAACCCCGCTGCGATCGGACTGTTCGCCTCAAACGGCGTACAGTTCACCCAT
>VBOC01000021.1 GCA_005877655.1 Ignavibacteria bacterium | reverse complement strand
GCCGCTCACCGTCGATATGTCCAGGTCTTTTCTCTTCGACACCTTATACGATTTCACGATCGCGGCGGGCGTAAGCTTCGGGATGATCACTGATGTAATGATTTCATCCTCTTTCCGCATCGTTTTACGGTAACCGACAATGAACTGATCAATCGGAATTTCCCTCAGCCCGTTGAGACTCTCCAGCACGACCTTCGCGCCGTAGGCTATCAGCACCGGCAGCGTATCTCCGATCGGAGAAGCAGTCCCGAGGTTGCCTCCGAGCGTCGCGAGGTTTCGGATCTGCTGGGAACCGAAAACCGCAAGCATCGCGTGAAGGGCTGGGAATACGCCCTCGATCCTGGGCATGATCTCGGAGAATGAGGCCCCCGCGCCGATCGAAATCGACGAAGCGCTTTCACTGATCGTCTTCAGCTCGGGGAGATCGGACAGATCGATGATCTCACCCAGAAGCTCGTGACCCTTCGTCACGCGCAGGGCGATATCGGTCGCCCCGCAGATCACGATTGCCCCTGAACGCTGATGTTTAATTGAAAGCGCTTCCGCGAGACTGGCAGGACGGAGATAGCGCTGCCGCTCCGTTTCGATGCGTACCGACTCCTGCGAAATCGTCTTCAGCAATTTTGAAATTCGGTGTTCATCAGCGGTAAAATGATCGATCCCGCCGTCGACGCACGATTTCGCCGCGGCTTCGATGATCGGCTTGTATCCGGTGCAACGGCAAAGATTTCCCGTGAGGCAGTCGTCGATCGCCTCGCGGGAGGGTTTGTTGGAATTCTTGTACAACGAGAAAAGCGACATGATGAATCCGGGCGTACAATAACCGCACTGGCTTCCGTTTGTCTCCACCATCGCCTGCTGGACGGGATGAAGTTGATCCGATTTACCCCGAAGATTTTCAACCGTGATCAACTGCTTGCCGTGCAGCATGGGAAGAAAAACGAGGCAGGAATCCACGGAGCGGTAACTAATCCGGCCGGCGGCGCCGAGCTCGCCCAGGACGAGCGTGCAGGCCCCGCAGTCCCCCTCGGCGCACCCTTCCTTCACGCCTTTATGGCCGGCGAGGCCGCGGAGATAATTCAGAACGGTCGTGGTCGGATTCAGATGAGCAGAAGTCCGAAAGTCAATCGTCTGAAGCTCGCCATCGAGGACAAAAGAAACCGTGGATTGCATCGCGCCTCTCACACCCGATTCAGAAGATCCTTCAGCTGTTTCCGTCCTTCGTGTAGAATCGCTCCCTGGTCGAGCGTTGCGAATTCTCCACGCCGGTAGACCCATGTTCCGTCGATCATCACAGAATCGACATTCTCGGGTCCGGCCGAATAGACGATCGAGGAATAGAGCGCGTCCGCCGAGTCCCCACTTACGGGATCCCAAACGCGCCCGAGATCGAGCAGGACAAGATCCGCTTTCTTCCCCGCTTCGATGCTCCCGATTTCACGATCGAGACCAAGCGCCTTCGCCCCGTCGAGAGTCGCCATGCGGAAGACTCTGGCCGCAGGCATTGCGTGCGCCCCATGCGCGGGTTTCTGAAGAAGCGAGGCGAGCCGCATCTCCTGGAACATATTCAAATTGTTGTTGCACGGGGCGCCGTCGGCGCCGAGCGCGACATTGATTCCCTCGTCGACATAGTGTTGAATGTTAGCTATTCCGGAGGCAAGTTTCAAGTTCGATGAGGGGCAGTGTGCGACGTTCGCCCGGGTCTGCTTCAGCAGATTCACCTCTTTCTCGTTGAGATGAACACAATGCGCCAGGCAGGATTTACTAGAAAGCAGGCCTAGATGATCCAGGTATTCGACGTTGTCCATTTTGCAGCGCTCACGGACCGCCTTCACCTCCCGTTTGTTTTCCGATGCATGCGTATGGAAGAGCGCGCCTTCAAGCCCCGCGGTCATCTCGAATGCTTCCTTCATGAGCCCGTCGGTGCAGGAAAGCACGAAGCGGGGCGCGACCGCGTACTTTATCCGGCCGTCATAGGAGTTGTGCCATCGTTCGGCAAGTTCGCGGGTTGAGGCGAGCGACGCTTTCGTGGACTCTTTCAGCTTCGGGTAGGAATCGTTCACATCCATCATCGCCTTTCCGACGAATGCTCTCATTCCGGCCTCCCCGACCGCCCGGATGACCTCCTCTTCATGATTCATGCTGCCCATATCGAGAATCGTGGTCGTGCCGCCCCGGATCAGCTCGGCAATACCCAGCATCGCAGAGGAGTGCATCGAGTGCTGGCTGTGTGCGGCCTCCAGCGGAAATATCTTAGCGCGGAGCCAGTCCAGAAGTTCAAGGTCATCGGCCAGGCCCCGAAAAAGGGTCTGGCAGAGGTGAATATGCGTCTGGATGAATCCGGGGATCGCGACGAGCTCGGCTGCGTCGACGATTTCCTCGGGCCGGAATCTGCCCATCTCACGTCCAGGAATGATGCCGGCGATGCGGTTGCCTTCGGTCAGGATCCCCGCATCATCGATAACGTCGCCGTTTGCGTTCCCGGTGACGATCTTACCCGCGCGGACTACGATTGGCATGAATCGGTGGGGTGAAGGTTGTGCTTGTGGCCCTGCGGCACGGACACTGCATCAATATAGGAATTGGGGGGAGAAATTCAACAGATCATGATCGGAGGAATCTCCCAATCGCGCCGACTCGATTTACTCGTTTCGCGGGACAAATTCCGATCGGCCTGCCGGGAGATTTTACCGGGAGATGTTTGGCATTAAAAAAAAGTAATCCGCAGATAGGTTGACATTCTCCGGGGCCTTTGATAAATTGAACAGCACAACCCCAGATCCTCAACTCTCTAACCCGATCTGACCAGGAGGAGAATCCGCGATGAAGACCATCTCTAAGGCATTCGTATTTTTATTCGTAAGCATGCTCGTACCAACTCTCGTTTTCGCTGACGGACCCCCTCGTCACCTTCAGGGAACGTTTCACGATAACCTCATCTCACTGAATTGGGCTCGGCCTGAATCTCCTGCCTCCCCTTCGTTCTATAATATATACCGGAACAGTGGAGAGCATTTTCCATCAAAAATAGCCACTACGCATGATACCGCGTACGATGACAACACCGTGGTTCTGCATACGATTTACCACTACGCCGTGACGGCGGTCTATCGCGATACGGCCGAGAGTTTTCCTTCAAATATTATCGAGGTATCTACCGGCGCCGACAGTACCGGTGACACGTCACACGTCCATATAACGTTTACGAGCGAACCTGCCCGAACCGCAACGATTAATACACTCTATCAATATGATGCCAACGTAACCACGGATCCAGCCGGGGTTAAAGTGTGTTTCCATCTTGACAACGCCCCCGACGGGATGACGATCAACGATTCTACCGGACTCGTTCAATGGACGCCGGGCTCACCCGGCTCGTTCGGCGTCTCGATCGAAGCTCGCGTGTGCGATGGTAGTGAAGGAGAGGCAGAGCAGGAATATCAGTTGAACGTATTTTCCGGGCCGCCCGGCGGTGTTACAGGAACGGTCCTCAATGACAGCGGCACGGCGTTGAGCGGCGTGATCATTAAACTCTTCGGCGTGTCCCAGGGGGATTTCGTTCTTCGGACACACACAGACAATGCGGGGCATTACAGCTTCACCATGGTCAACCCGGCGACCTACTTTGTTCGGGCAAGACCCGAGGATGAACTGTACGCCCCCCAGTGGTATAACGGCGTGTCTCGTATCGAAAATGCAACCCCCGTCGTTGTGCCCGAAAATACGACCGTCACCGTCAACTTCACGCTCCATCGACGGGACAGTTCTCATGTCCGTTTCACGCTGTCGGGAACCGTCATGGATCCGGGGTCGCACCCGATCCACGGGGCAAAGGTATTCGCCGTGCGGGTTGACCGCGACACGACTTCCGGAGGTGAGTTCGATGATCATCATGATGGAGAAGGGGATCACGGAGATCAGGATGGTGTAGAAACCGACAGCGCCGGTCAATATGTCCTCAGACTGCGGGAGGGCACGTATATCGTCGGTGCGATGGCCGAAGGGTTCCTGCCGCAGTTCTGGAATCACAAGACGAACCCGCTCGAGGCCGACCGCATTCATCTTACGGGTAATTCGACCGGAATTGACTTCAATCTCTCCGGACGCCCGACAGGCACCGGAGTAATCGGCGGAACGATCCGCAAAGCATCCGACCGTACCGGCCTGAAGAGCCATGTTCTCGGATTCCTGCGGGATGGCACCGGGCATTTCACCGGCTTCGTCGCTTTCGCGAGGAGCGATTCGTCGGGAAGTTATCAGCTCAACCACTTGCCGAATGGATCCTATGTCGTTCTCGCTAAGTCGGAAGATGATTTCGTCCCCACCTTCTATAATAGCTCCGGCGGAACTCCCTCTCTGGACAGCGCGACCGCCGTGGCAAGCAGCGGGGGCGTGGTTTCCGGAATAGATATCTACGTGCTTCCGGATACCACGGAAGGGTTGAATAGTGTTGTGGGGGTAGTTTCATCGCCTTCACCGGTCGGGGGATCGGCTCCAGGCAGTTCTACTCCCATCGCAGGCGCAATTGTGACATTATTCAACCAGAACGGCGCGACTGTCGGATCTGCGATCAGCCAGGCAGACGGATCGTACCTCGTGCCGGGTATGGCACCGGGTGACTACAACATCCTGTTCCAAAAGCCGGGGAAAACATCCGCGAATGCCGGAGCCTATCTCGATTACATGAACGGCACACCGACGACGACAACCGTGAACGCGATGCTGAGTGACGCCGGCGGAGGTTCGGGACAGGTGATGAATATCCAGCCGCAGTGGAACCTCGTCTCCCTCCCGGTGACTGTAGCGGACGCGCATCGGAATGCCGTGTTTCCGAGTGCGACATCTGCGGCGTTCCGGTACGACGGGTCGAGTTACGTCTTGAGCGATATGCTGGATTACAGCTCCGGTTACTGGTTGAGATTCTCCGCCGCACAGGTTTTCAGTATTTCCGGCTCACAGAGAACAAGCCAGACCGTCACGCTGAGTCCGGGGTGGAATCTCGTGGGCTCAATTTCCACCTCGGTGGGAACGTCCGCCGTGACCACCAACCCCGCCGGGATTTTGTCCACGCACTTCTTCACATATACCAGAGGATACACCACAGCGACCTCGATCGACCCGGGCAAAGGTTACTGGGTTAAGGCATCGGCTGGCGGTTCCCTGACATTGAACGCAGGCGGAGCGTCTCCCAAGGCGTCGGCAAACTCTGCCCTAGCCCTGTCGGCTCTGAATTCCCTTACAATCAAAGATGCGGCGGGGAATTCGCAGACCTTGTACTTTGGCGGTCAAACCCCCACGATCGATGCAAATGCCTATCAGCTTCCCCCGCTCCCGCCGGCAGAAGCGTTCGATATCCGGTTCAGTGGACAGGGGCTTGTGCAATTTCACCCGGTCTCCGTGCAGCACGGAGCGGAGTATCTGATCACGCTGCAATCCGCGGCGGCGCCTCTGACGGTGAGTTGGTCGATCCATTCCGGCAATGCCGTGTACTCGCTGAAGGATCGGAGCGGCGCGGTGTCTGTACGGATGAGCGGGAACGGGTCGATTCGGATCGCCTCCTCCCCCGGCCAATTGGTCTTAAGCGCACAACCCGGGCAGCTGCCGAAAGAGTTTGCGCTCCATCAGAACTATCCGAATCCGTTCAATCCTTCGACAACGATCGGATTTGATTTGCCGGTTTCCGCCGATGTCACGCTCAAGGTCTATAATATTCTGGGTCAGGAGGTGGCTTCACTATTGACAGCTCAACATCTTGACGCCGGAGTACAGTCGATTCAATTCGACGCCTCCCGCCTTGCAAGCGGACTTTACTTCTACCGCCTGCACGCCGGAAATTATGTGAGCGTGAAGAAGATGGTGCTTTTGAAATAAACCCGGCGCTCGGGACTCGCTTCTGACGCCGCCGATGCGGCGCTGATCCCACCGATGCGTTACACGACGCGACCGTGCGCGATCGGAAAAATGTGAGACTGTCCTTTTAATCTCACACGCTGACCTATTAGCCACTCACGCGACCCTTGCCGCGTTCGTTCCCCCCTCTCCTTTCACGCGCCATCAACCTCGAAACGGCCCCTGGCACGGGCTTTGTAACTCTTGAAACGGGAGAAAACGAAACGATTGAAAGGAGAAGGACGATGCGCACCACAATAGTCGGTCTCTGCGTCTTTGCAACTGCGATGCTGGTACCGTTAAACAGGATAAAGGCGCAGGCCCGGTTAGGCCTCGACATACAAAACGGTGAGGTAAGGAATTTCTACTTTGCGATCGGCGACTATTACCGCGCTCCTGTTAGGGAGGTCGTGGTCGTCCGCGACTGGGGAATTCCCGAGGATGAGATCATAACCTCTGTCAACGCCCGTTGGATGCGCGATCGTTGCGGCTTCAGCGTGCCCGATGTGGCCAGATGGCGGTCACATGGCGAAAGTTTCCGCTCGATCTACGGGAGATTTCGGTCGAACCATGGACGAGGCTGGCAGGAACGGGGCGAAGCTGAACGAGGGTGGAAGGAACGGGGCGGAGATGATGGCGAGCATGGTAACCATCATGGCAATCACAGGGGACGGGACCACGATGACTAAGAGGAGCGGTTCCGTCCGGCGAGGCAAACTCCCGCCTTCGGAGCAAAAAGGATCCCGACCTGCACCCGCGGGCCGGGATTTGTTTAGCAGATGGTCTTGGAGCGGTTGTTTTTGATGCAGTGGGTTTGTATTATTCCAGACGTGGGTATCGGTGCCGAAGACCGATCACCAGCCCTTACGCCAGTTTGTGACCGCACATTGTCAACATATGCTTCGACGACTCATGAATCGCTTATCGATCATCGCCGCGTCTTCTGTTATTTGTCTAGGCTGCAGTTCGGGAACACACATGCTCAAGTACCTTCCCCGGGGTTCAGCGGATTCGACGTGGAATATCAAGACAGAGAGGAACGATGTTACCGGCGATATGGAGATCAAGATCAATGAGTCGACGGTTTGCGCGTCCTCGATGGGTTTATTCCGGCACGGGAAGCGAATGAGCGGGATGTATCGGGGCCATACTGTTACGGCCATGTTACAGGATGACAAGTCCTACATGCAGGACGAGAATACGACCTGCATTATCATCATCGACCGGGATACCGTTGGCCACCTTGAATGGTGAATTGAATTATTCCTCTCCCTTTTACTCCCTTCTTCATCGCCTGCAGTAACTGATTTCGAAGGTCTGATGTTTGATCGAACTAGTTCGGCGCCTTCCGTGAGGGATTTGAATGGAGCCGGATTCGTCATTGTTTTTCTGCCGGGGAAACGATCGCTCCGTACTTCACGCCGTTAATAACCGCGCCGGTCAATTGTGTCTGTGTTTTCTCCAATGTTTCCTCGTGATAGATACCAATACCTTTGACCAGCAGCCAATTGAACGGGTACCAGACTGTATCTCCCGTCTCCGGACAATAAGCTCCGGGCGTAAAATGCATGACCTGCCGCAGCTTGCCAAAAATGGTGGCCCTTGAAATCCTTTCAAAGCGCATGAACCAGGGGCGGCAGCGGGTTGCCACAATGTTTTCACATATCCTCCAGACCGCTCCGGGACGCTCGTTCAGCCGATAAATGTTTGACTCGCCGTTTTCGCCGCCACAGTTGCCCGACAAGTATGGCGAGAAGTATTGAACTCTGAGCAGACTGTCAATTCGGATAAATGCATATCCGCCGGGGGAAGCGTTCGGCACGCCAAGGCCGCAGTAGCGTTCACCGTTTGGCATGAGGGTATCGGCAACACCGACCCGGCCGGTTGACAAAACACTATCCTCATTTCGATATTGCCACATGTTACCGATTCGAAGAGGAAAGAATTCTTTCAATGTCGTGTCTATTTGTCCCGCCGCTTGATCGGACATGAACAAAATCAAAACTGCGGCAGCAAGGAAAAAACGCGGTGGCGTCACCGACCTAGCTTCTTCCAGACCCGGATGCACCGCGATTCTCTGTTGTCCTCCCAACACGATGCGACGGTTTGCGTTCCATCCGGCATTCGGGAATGGGCAATTTTTGAAACTCCGAGGGGAATTGCTGTGGCGGGATCAAAACAGGAATGAAGCTCGGGGTTCTTAGCTCCACAGGCAGGGCTCGAACCTGCAACCCTCCGGTTAACAGCCGGATGCTCTACCATTGAGCTACTGTGGAATGTGCAACTGATTTGAGAAGCGTCTAATTAGGAGATTTCGTTAAAGTTAGACTCTGCCGCGGGGCGAAAACGTCGGCGATAAAAAAATATAGAGAAATCCACCCCGAAAGTCAATCTACTGTCTCTTGACTAATCTTGACCTTTTAGGTATATTGAAGGAGGAATGATGACACAACTTGGACGCAGACAGTTTATGGAAAATAAGATCTAACTCTTGATGACCGCTCACCAGAGGTAACGAAGAATGGAAGGAAATTTCTCAAACCGGGTACAGGATGTTATTCGTCTAAGCAGGGAAGAAGCCCTGCCACCTGCTCCTCGGAGTGATCCGGGAAGGCGAGGGAATCGCGGTGAAGATTCTCCGCAACCTCGGGGTGGATCTCTACAAGTTGAAGAAAGCGATCGAAGACACCGTGCGGACCTCCGGCGGAACGCTGACGATCGGCAACATTCCGCTCACAAAGCAGGCGGAAAAAGTCCTTAAGATTACCTACCTGGAGGCAAAGCTTTACAAATCCGATGTCATCGGCACCGAACATCTTCTCCTCTCACTCTTGCGCGACGACGACAATATCGCGGCGCAGATCCTTCACCAGTTCAACGTCCATTACGATGTCGTCCGGAATGAGTTGGATAACATCATCAGCGGGAAACCATCGAGCCCGCCTGCAGCGGCGGCTGCCGAGCGGCGCGCCGAGAAATCAAAGACGCCGGTTTTGGATAACTTCGGGCGCGACCTTACGAAGCTTGCAATGGAAGACAAACTCGATCCCATCGTCGGACGGGAGAAAGAAATCGAGCGTGTCGCACAGGTTTTGAGCAGAAGGAAGAAAAACAACCCGGTTCTGATCGGGGAACCCGGCGTCGGAAAGACTGCGATTGCCGAGGGACTCGCCCTTCGCATCGTGCAGAAGAAAGTCTCGCGGGTGCTCCACGATAAACGCGTGGTCACCCTCGATCTCGCCGCCCTCGTCGCGGGCACAAAGTACCGGGGCCAGTTCGAAGAGCGCATGAAAGCGGTCATGAATGAGCTCGAAAAGGCAAAGGACGTGATTCTGTTCATCGATGAACTCCATACGATCGTCGGCGCCGGCGGCGCATCGGGATCGCTGGATGCCTCGAATATGTTCAAACCCGCCCTGGCTCGCGGAGACCTGCAGTGCATCGGGGCGACAACACTCGATGAATATCGCCAGTATATCGAAAAGGACGGCGCATTGGACCGTCGATTCCAGAAGATTATGGTTGACCCGACCACCGTCGATGAAACGATCCAGATTCTGCGGAATATCAAACAGAAGTACGAAGAGCATCACAATATCCGATATTCCGATCTGGCTCTCGAGAGCGCGGTGCGCCTGAGCGACCGTTATATTACCGACCGTTACCTGCCGGATAAGGCCATCGACGTGATGGATGAGGCCGGTTCCCGCGTCCACCTCTCGAACATCCATGTCCCGAAGTAGATTCTTGAGCTCGAGGGAGAGGTGGAGAAGATTCGACAGTCCAAGAACCAGGTCGTCAAGAACCAGAACTTCGAAGAAGCAGCCCGGCTGCGAGACCTTGAAAAGAAGCATCTGAGCGATCTCGAGATCGCAAAACGCGAGTGGGAGCTGAAAGCCCAGGAAACGGTTTATGAGGTGAACGAGGAAACGATGGCGGATGTCGTGTCGATGATGACAGGCATCCCCGTGAACAAGATTGCACAGTCGGAGTCGGAGAAGCTCCTCAAGATGGAAGAGGCGCTGACAAAAATGATCGTCGGGCAGAACGAGGCGATCGTGAAACTCTGCAAGGCGATACGGAGGACGCGTGCAGGCCTGAAGGATCCCCGGCGCCCGATCGGCTCGTTCATTTTCCTGGGACCGACCGGCGTCGGCAAGACCGAGATGGCGAAAGCCCTGGCCCGCTACCTCTTCGATTCGGAGGAAGCGCTCATCCGGATCGACATGAGCGAGTATATGGAGAAGTTCACCGTTTCAAGGCTTGTGGGAGCGCCTCCGGGATATGTGGGCTATGAGGAGGGCGGACAGTTGACGGAAAAAGTGCGCCGCAAACCCTACTCGGTCGTGCTGCTGGATGAGATCGAGAAAGCCCATCCGGATGTGTTCAACATTTTGCTTCAGGTCCTCGATGACGGCATCCTGACGGACAGCCTGGGGCGCAGGATATCAAAGCGACCGGCGGATTCGGATTCGGCCTCGATACGCCGAAGGACAATTACAAGTCGATGAAAAACACGATCGAGGACGCGGTGAAGCGTGTCTTCAATCCGGAGTTCCTCAACCGCATCGACGACACGATCGTGTTCCACAATCTGGAGCGGGAGCACATCAACACGATCGTCGACATTCAGATGGAGGAGCTCGTTAAGCGCATGTCGTCGCTCGCCATCAAAATCCACCTGAACAAACAGGCGAGAGAGTTTTTGGTCGATAAGGGATATGATCCGGCATTCGGAGCGAGGCCGCTCAAGCGGGCATTGCAAAAGTTTATTGAGGATCCGATCGCCGAGGAGATCCTACGAAACAAGTTTGGTCAGGGGAGCATTATCAGGGTTAAGCTTCACGCAAAGTCCGATTCACTTCGGTTCACCGAGGGAGGAAAAAAGCTCAAGAAGGGGAACGTCAAGCCGGAAGCTCCGCAGAGCGCCAGCGTTTCTTGAGTTGCACCGCAGTACGCGCACACCCCTTGCCTGCTTGAGCAGGAAGCAGGGGCGACTTCTTCCATGACATTTCATGCGGCTATCGAGGAAATACTCCCGTGCGCGGGAGTTGTCATTTCAACAAATCCTCAATGCGAGAATCGCAGACCTCGATCTGCGTCCCGCCGGCACCCTCCGCGACTGTCTCATACAGGTCCGGCATGAACTGAAGCGCAACCATATCTCGTTTTTCCCCCACTTTTACTTCGGCGAAGAGCCCTGGGGCTGCATCGACCGCACGGGCTCGATCGAAATACCCTTCTACCTGGCCAATACCGACCTTCGGCGCATAGCCGAACGGCATCAGGTATCCTATTCGAAAATGGAGCTCCTGATGATCCTCCGGCATGAGACCGGGCACGCGATCAACTACGCTTATAAGCTTTGGACCGGCAAGATCTGGAAATCGTTATTCGGAAAATTCAAGGTCCGCTATCCTCGCTTCTACCACTTCAGCGCGAGCAGCAAAGACTATGTGCGCTATCTCCATTACATCGGTCACCCGCACTATGCCCAACGCCATCCGGACGAGGACTTTGCCGAAACCTTTGCCGTCTGGCTGGATCCGGACTCCAAGTGGAAATGGAACTATCGGGCGTGGCCAGGGGCGATGGAAAAGCTGCGCTTCGTGGATCGATTGTTCCGGAAAGAACGGGTTGCCGAGCACCGTCCGCTGAAGGTGCGATACGACGAATCGAAAAATCACAAGCGGATCAAGGCGACCGTCGCAGAATACTTCGAGATTGAGCGAAAGGTCGATCCGAGGGTTCGGGAGTATACGCTCGACCTGAAGGAAGTGTTCTCCCGGGCGCACCGGCGGTCACGCCGCCTCATTCGGGCGGACCGCTTTATTCAGAACTACAGCGACTACCTGGAAGAGGAGCTTGTGACATGGATTGCGAAGGCGGATCGCCGTGACATCCGGAGGTACCTGCGCGAGCTTCAGACAATCTGCGCGCTGAATAACCTCTACCTGCACCCTGACGAGACGACCGAAAAGCTGGTCGAGCTCGTCATCGTATCGACCTACCACGTTCTGAACCGGCTTCGATTAATCCGGTAGACCGGCAGTCCGGGAATATGTGACCCCGACCCGGCTGAACCCTATCCCTCCTCGCGGGCGAGCGGCGGAGACTCGTCCTTAGAAATAAATCTTCAGCGTGACAACGGAATTTTTCTTCGTGGGCATTGTCACCGTGTTGCTCTTATGAGCAACCGGCGATTCGTCTTCCTCCAGGAAATTTGATACGATGACCTTCTTGGGCTCCTGCGGCAGGGTAAGTTGGGCCTGAGTATCCTCCCCACCCGCCTCGTACCATTGGACAACCCAGGCCTCTGAGTCTTCCGCCTTCTTGACCGTCGTGAGAATCAGGTTTGGTGGCGACAGGCTGAGGAATGATTTCGACGCCGGT
>VBOC01000091.1:23486-26773 GCA_005877655.1 Ignavibacteria bacterium | reverse complement strand
TCCTGTTCGGCGACGCGTTCCTGGTCGCCCCGGTGCTCTGGCCGGGGTCGAGGACGCGGGATGTCCGCCTCCCGGAAGGGGACTGGTACGATTATTGGACAGGCGAACAGCATTCGGGCCCGAAGGTCCTGCGGGTCGATGCTCCGATGGATCGCATCCCGTTGTTCGTCCGGGCGGGAGCAATCGTCCCCACCCAGCAGGACATGCAGTTTTCCGACCAGGCGCCTGTCGACCCGCTCACGATTGACGTGTTCTCATCCGCTTCATCGGCCTCGCGGCTCTATGAAGACGATGGCGTCTCGCTCGACTACCAGCACGGCGAGTACTGCCTGCGCGCGCTCTCTCAGAAGTCGGATACCACGCTGAACGAGCTCGTTCTATCAACCCCGGAGGGCGGGTACCGGCCCCCAAAGCGCAGGCTGATAGTCCGTTTTCAAGGGATGAAACGCGTCCCGTCGTCGGTTTCAATCAACGGGACACAGATGCCGTCGATGCAACCGGGTGAATCCCGCCGTGGCCCTCGGGTCGGGACCGGGCCGGGATCGGGTTTGTCCGGAGGAGAATCCCGCGGTGCGGGATGGATCTACAACGCGGAGAAACGCGTGGTCACGATACAGTGCGGGGACACGTTCGGCGAGCAGCGCATCAGCGTGCGCTGACCTTTTTCTCTGACTGTTTCGACCGCGGCGGCACGGCAGGAAAGTACATCTTCTCGGCATATTCCGCCACCATCCGGTGGGTGTTGTATCGCGGGATGATCGTCCGCATCGCGGTCCGCATGCGGGCGATCCATTTCCGGGGAATACCGTTCTTGTCGCGCTCGTAGAAGAGCGGGATGACATCGTTAGCGAGCGCGTCGTAGAGCGAACCCGCGTCCCGGCGATCGACTTCCTCGGGAGTCGCGTTCTCATCGGACTTTCCCCCGATTGCCCATCCATTTTTTCCGTTGTAGGCCTCGTCCCACCAGCCATCCAGAATGCTCAGATGCAGGCCGCCGTTAATCGCGGTCTTCTGACCGCTCGTCCCGCTCGCCTCCAGAGGTCGCCGGGGCGTGTTGAGCCACACGTCGCAGCCGGAGACGAGCCGCCGGGCGACATGGATGTCGTAATTCTCCAGGAAAATCACCTTGCCGAAAAAAGGGTGCTGCCGCGTCGCCTCGATGATTCTTCTGAGGTAATCCTTCCCCTCGCCGTCCCGCGGATGCGCCTTCCCCGCGTAGATAATCTGAATCGGCCGCTGAAGATCGTTGAAGAGCAGCTGGGCCCTTGACAGATCGGAAAAAATCAGGGGCGCCCGCTTGTAAGGGGCAAACCGGCGCGCGTACCCGATCGTGAGCGCATCGAAGGACAGGAGGTGGAAGAGCGCCTCCTCCCCGCTCACCCCGCCGAAGGCGTGCTGCTGGCGTGCGCGTGACCGCACGAACTCGATGAGCTCGCGCCGGAGTTCATACCGGAGAGCCCATAGCTCTTCGTCGGTCACAATTTCGGGCCTGGAAACATGCTGCCAGAATCGCTCGTCGCTGAAGTGCTCTTTCCATTTGTGGGAGTTGTGCCGTTCCCAGAATTCCCAGCACGTAGGTCCCGTCCAGCTCGGCACATGAACGCCGTTGGTGACGTATCCGATCCCGTCCTGTCCCGCAGGGCGGGCCCGGGCCGGGACGGAGGACTCCTTCACGACCAGAAGGTCTTTCCACATGAGCCTGGAGATTTCACCATGTTTTCTGCTTACGGCGTTCGCGGCCCGCGAAAGCTTCAGGCCCAGGACCGTCATGGTGAACTCGATCTTGTTTTGCGTGTTGGGCATGGTTCCGTACTCCATGAGGTCGGGAACGGAGATCTTCATGCCTTCGACATACGGGCGCAGCGTGAATTCGATAAGGTCAGCAGGGAACCGGTCGTGTCCAGGGAACCGGTCGTGTCCCGCGGGCACCGGCGTGTGCGTCGTAAAAATACATTTCTCACGGACCGCCCGTTCGGCGTCCGGCTTTGCCGATCCTTTGAGTAACTGCTCCCTCAGAAGCTCGAGCGTGAGAAAGGCGGCATGGCCTTCGTTCATGTGAAAGACCGTCGGGCGGAGCCCGAGGGCGCGGATGAACCGCACACCCCCGATACCCAGGATAATCTCCTGCCTGATTCTGGTATTCATATCCCCGCCGTAGGCAAGCGCCGTGAGGCCGCGGAAGTGGTCCGCGTTCTCTGCGACATCTGTATCGAGCAGATAGAGCTGGCATCTCCCCACGCTAACCCTCCACGCTTGGAAATAGACCATGCTCGTCCCGATGGTCACGCTGCCGAGGAGTGGTTTACCGGTGGACGCTTTCACGAGTTCGACCGGGATGGCCGAGGGGTCGGTCGTCGGGTAGCTCTCCTGCTGATTGCCTGCCGGGTCGATATGCTGCTGGAAGTATCCCTGGCGGTAGAAGAGCCCGATACCGATGAGGGGCAAGCCGAGATCGCTCGCCGACTTGAGGTGATCCCCGGCAAGCACGCCGAGGCCCCCCGAATAAAACGGAAGGCATTCATGAATGCCGAACTCCGCGCAAAAGTAGGCCACCAATCCTTCACCCGGTCGCCTCTGCGGATGTTTTTTCATGTACGTTTCGAAATCTTCCAACACCGGTATCAGCCGGCGGAGAAAATCTTTGTCGCCGAGATGCGCCGAAAGCTCTGTCTCGGAAAACTGCTCCAGGACCCCCACCGGATTGTGATTACTCGACTCCCAGATAAGCGGGGAGAGCGATTCGAAGATCGCCTGGGCGCGCGGATTCCAGCTCCACCAGAGATTTTGCGCGAGCGCATGGAGCTGCTTTATCAGCATCGCGGTGTCGTTTTGTGACTTCTTCAACAAATTCCTTCCACGTGGTCCTGGGCTATCTTCGTAAAGTCCCGCCATGAGCCGCCCAGTCCCGCCGTGCGGGACATAGCGGGACCGAGCCGGGAGGAAATGCGTATGAATTTAGAATTTTCCCGGTCGAAAGCAAATAGCTCGGGCCTATTGCCTTTCAAAGTCAAAATGAGTATCATCGAATCGGAGAATTGCAGGGAAGATGAAACGAAGTCTCGGTATTCCTCTATCACTCTTGATCTTCGTCTCCGCCGCGAGCGGCCAGAGCGTCAACCTCAGCACTTCCACCGCTCACGACGAGAATATTTTCGACATCTATTTCCCAACTTCGGATCAGATCACACAGTTCCAATTAGAGACCTCCAAGGATTGGGACTTCGATCAGTTGTCCCTTACAGGCACCTATACCGGGGCGTTCGAACTTTTCCGCGATCTTCCCGCGA
>VBOC01000091.1:13371-23423 GCA_005877655.1 Ignavibacteria bacterium | reverse complement strand
GCGAAGATACGCTGTCAGAAAACAGGGAAACTTCGCCGGCAGTGCCCCTGCCGCCGCCGGGCGGCATACCTGCCCTCACCGTTCATACCGACAGCGCCGACCGCTTCCTCTACTTCGCGCTCACCGGGGGATCGCAGTTCGACAGGAACGAATCGACGGATTTCGGCAACCCCTCAAAATACGACAATTCGATCATCGAGGCTTCGGCGGCCTTACGCCAGCCTGTCGGGACCCGGTTCAGTCTCCGGCCTTCTTATGTATTTTCATATCATGCGTACCCGAACGTTTCAGTGGTGACAAATCTCCAGAATATCTTGGGCCTGCAGTTCGGGTCGGACTTCGTACCGGGCGGGTGGATCGCCCTTGTACCCCAATTTGCTTTCAAGGATTACACCGGATCTTCGATGTACACCGATACCGTCCTCTTTAGGAACTCCGGAGGACACGGCAAGGGGTTCGGAAACGGGAACGGTGGAATAAAGGTAAGAACATTCACGTTTACGACACCCTCAGTGAGACAGTTCTTCTTGACTCTACTTTGGAAACAGGTCATCATGAGTGGTACAGAGCTCGTTTCTCTCTATACGAGATTTGGGCCACCCTCGGCGGGGGCAAGGATCATCCCGCAGCAGCTCCGCGGCGGAGGTGAAGCGCGAGGAGTCGCCGGGAGTTTCGCGTCAGGGAGCGAGATCTTCGACGATCACTTCGCTTACTCCGCAGACGCGATCACCGTACAGCTCTCGCAATCGCTTCCGTTCGGCTTCTCGCTCCGTGCGCAGCAAGTGTTCCAGAGCAAAGCCTACACGCTAGCCGCAAAAGATCTCGCCGATTCGGTCACGATTTCGAATCAACGCGCCGACCGCCGGTACGAGACAGGGATCACCGTGTCGCGAACGTTCAGTGACGGTGGCGGCAGGAGCCTGAAACCGCAACTGGAATTCCATCATCTCCGGAACGATTCCAACGACCCCTACTACCAATTCGAGAAGAACATCATTCTGTTCGGAATCGAATTTGATTTTTAGAGCAATCCTTGTCATCTGACGCTTCTCCGCCGGCGGGCGGAGGCCGGTTCCCGCCCACCGGATTTCTGCATCCTGCCATCGCCCTTCTCTTGACCGCGAGTGCGGCCGCAATCCGTTTCTATCACCTTGACGCTCAGAGTCTCTGGAACGACGAACTGTTCTCGCTCCAGGTGTCAAAGCTCGCACTCACCGAAATTCAAACCTCGCTCGCCGCTCACTACCATCATCCCCCTCTCTTCTTCTATCTCCTGCACTTCGTTCTTGCGGTTTCCGGAGAGAACGCATGGTCGCTCCGGCTGATCTCCGCCGTCGCCGGATCTGCAACAGTGGGGCTGGTTTTCCATTACGGCAGGAAGATGTTCGGCCACCGTGCGGGCATCGCCGCCTCGTCGATCTGTCTCATCGCACCCTTCCATGTGGCCTATTCCCAGGAGGGCCGACCGTACGCTCTCGCCGCACTTCTGGCACTCGCGAGCTGTTGTTCACTCTTCGAATTGCTGGTGAGGCCAAGGCGGGGACTTGTAATCGCGTATGTGACTGTCTCGGCGGCGCTGCTGTATACCCATCACTGGGGGGTCTTCGTACTCGGGGCCCAGGTTGCCTATCTGTTCCTCAGAAAAGTCGCCGACGGGACAACGATGAAATCGGTTATTCTATCCTTGGCGGTGATCACGGCGCTCTATCTGCCCGAGGTGCCGTCGCTCATTCGGCAGTCCGCCGGAAGTTCTTCAACCGGCTGGTTCTGGGTCGAAGGTCCGGGTTGGCGCGAGTGGTACTGGCTCACGGGCGCTTTTTCGGGCACGTATTTCAAAATTGCTTCGTCCGTTTTTGAGTCGCCGGTCGCTTTGAGGTGGTTGGGCCCCGGCGTTCTGATTGCGCTCGCCGCCGCAGCGATCGTTGCGGGGTTGAGGAAAAACGCCCCACCCTCACTCAGGTTCGTACTCTCCTGCACCCTGGGCACATTGCTCATTCCGTTTGCACTCTCATTTGCAAAGCCGGAAATATTTCTCTGGTATCGATATCCGGTGATCGTCTTCCCTCTATTTTGCCTTCTCCTTGGCGCTGCCTCGGCCCCGGGCCGGTGGAGAGGCTGGGCAATCCCCGGTGCGGCGTTTCTTGTGGCCGCAGAACTCTTCGGCGCGGCACACTACTTCTCCTGGCAGAAGTCCAATGCGCGCGAAGTTGCAAGATGTGTCGATAGCCTGGCGGTCCGGGGCGTGAACATCCTCATTCGCCCTGCATCCTTCGCACCGTTGTTGAATTATTACTATGGAGGGTATGCGCTGCAGCTCGACGAAACGTACCTTGACAACCCGCTCGGTGGAATTGTCGATACGGCGTCGGCGTTCATCTACGTCTCCCTGGACGTGCCGAACGGCATTCGGGATTACATGGACGGTCATTTCCTGAAATCGTTCGAACGCCGGTTTCCGGGTGAGGCGCACATGGGAATCGTTGTCGGAGTATACCGTCAGAGGCCGGACGAGTAAAATCCTGAACGCTCATCCCTGGTCCTGTGACCGCATCGCAGGAGGCTTAGGCACCGGCTCCGCCGTATTTCCGGATGCCGGCCCAACGTCGAAGCGGACAGTTTTGACCCACGTTCTTTTTTCTTTCTTGATCACATCGAGGTAGATCGCCTTCCCCACGATGTAAATCCAGAATTGGCAGTACGTGAAATACATCATCGACGTGAGTGCAATATTTCCCGGCGTATCCTCCCTGTCGTAGGAAAGCGCGAGGAGAATTTCCAGCACGAAGAGAAAAATCGCAACCAACCAGACGGCCGTATACGGGCCCGGCAGGCTGATCACAACGACGTTGAAGACGCCGAGGAGAAAAAGGACGTCAGAGCTCACGATCGCAACCAGGAACACGTAATAGAGCGAAAGCAAATAGAGCAGCTCGATCGCCAGAAACTTATTCTTGAATGCCGGAATTTCTTTCAAAAATTTCATCGCGACATAATTATTCCCTCTCACCCATCGCGTCCGCTGATTGATCCAGGCGGACCAGGTCTCGGGCTCCTGCTCATAGGTGATTGAGTAGGGAATGTACTTGATCCGATATCCTTCCTGGTTGATCCGGATGCTGATCTCGGAATCCTCGGTGATCGCCTCCTCATCCCATCCGTGGAGCCGGTCGAGGAGGCTCCGCCGGATGACGAAATTGGTCCCGGGCAATGTTGCAATCCGGAAGAGCTTCCAGCGTCCCGCTTGAAGCATGGATTGGAAGCTCAGCGTCTCGATGTTAATAAAGCGGGTGAGCAGGTTCCTCGACTTGTTGACCGTACGGAACTTGCCGAGGACCGCTCCGAGCTCGCTGTCAAGAAGCAGCTGCGACATCAGGTACTTCAAGGCTGACGGTTCGGGCGTGTTGTCGGCGTCGTACACCGCAATATATTCCGAGCCGGTCTGCCGGAGTCCCAGGTTGAGCGCGCGCGATTTTCCCCTGCCCCCTTCCCCGTGCGGGATGTTGTACAATCGCACCCGCGGCTCGGTCTGGGCGAATCGGCCCACGATCTCCCCCGTGGAATCCGACGATCCGTCGTTGATGATAAGTATTTCAAGGCGGTCCCTCGGATAGTCCATCTTCAGCATGGCTCCGAGCGTCCTGGCGATGACTTTCTCTTCGTTGTGTGCCGGAATGAGAATCGATACCATCGGAAAATCAAATTGCCGGGAGTCGATCGACCGCTTCTCCCGAAGAGACCCCCGGTAATGGAAGTAGCCGGCGAGCGCGAGAACGAGCTGGTAGGCGATCATGAACCAGATCATGATCACGGAAAGAAGAAAGATGATACTCAGGTCGAGCTCGAGGAGGGTCTGCTCGGGCATCTAGGTTTTAGGTTCGGGCCTCCTGGAAATCCGCACCGCCGCATAGAATGTCAGGAGAGCCGCACCGGAAGTCATCCCGAAAGCGACGATAATCCACGACGACCAGAAGCTTGTGATATCCACTCCGTACGAAACGGTCGTCTCCAGGACGGCGATCACCCTATGTTCACCCGGGGGGAGTACGACGCTGAAACGGCGGTATCCGGCAAGGGCCTCGGGACCAACCTCCTTCCCGTCGAGGAAGAGAGCAAAGGGGCGGTGGGTGAACGACACCAGACAGCGCGGGTCGCTCCGGTAAGAAAAGGTGACGCTCCGGCTTGAGGTCGTTATTCCCGTCAACTCGCCGGAGATCGAGAGCAGGCGGCCCCCGATCGGGGGGCTCGCAAACGGAGCGGCCGACCGGAATTCTGCAAGAAGCGTGTGCGCGCCGGGAGGGATGAAGAACATCCCACGGTCCGACGAGATGAGCTCTCCCGTCTCGGTTCTGAGGGCGCTGTAATCCTGTGGGAGCTGCATCACCACCGGGAACGGCGTCTCGATCGTCCAGCCCCCCGGTATGTGTCGAAGCACCGCCTGCGCAGCGGCCGCAAATCCCATCATCCTCAGGTCCTGCGGGCGTATGCTCGACTCCGAATAGATCGCCAGGCCGTCGGCGGCGAAGGCCGCCGCGTGGACCATCTGGTAACTCTCGATCCCGGTCTGAACCAGCGTGGGAAGGGGAAGGACCGTCGGTTTCTTCTCGTCGCGGAACTCGAGGATGTTCAAGTCTAGCATCAACCTGGCTCCCGGGCCCAGCAAAGGCCGGTAGCGCTGCACCATCTGCTGATAGCGCCGAGGATCCTTTGACCACTCCGATTCCGGATCCTCCACCTGAAGCGTAAAATTAAAACGGCGCTGCAGGTCGATGATCCGTTTGACGTCGACCCCGTGATTGGGGCGGAGATCCGGACTTCCAAGATTATCGATGGCGGTAACGATGACATCAAGATGAGGTTTCTCCTGTTGGCGGAGGTCCCGGATCATGTTAAGAAATTCCTCGTGAAACCTCGTGATTGCATCGACTCTATACTCCTCGAAAAGCTTCCATGCATCGGCGTTCTTTTTCCAGTAATAGGGAGAAAGCGGATCGAGGAGCAGCGCCGGATCGAAACCGCGTGCCCTCCGGAATTCATCGCGCGCCGAGGGATGCATCGGCGTTAACAGTTTCGGATCACGCGGCCCGTTGCCCGCCTCGAAATAGAGCTCTGCCAGATTCACCCCGTCCCCTTCACTGCCTCGCCCCTGTAGTTTGTCTCCTGCCAGGCGGGGTGTTCGACCCAGAACTTTTCCGAAACCTGCGGAGGATCCAGCCAGGCGTACACCAGGATGCCGTTGGAATGACAGAGGCGGATCAGGCGCTCGTAGTTGTATGTCCATTTTGGATACTGGTGCCAGCCCACCACGTGCACGACCCGGACTCCGTCATCAACCCATCTCTTGACGAGGTCCTCAATGCTCGCATTGTGGCGGTAGCCGTCGTCGAAGTACACTTCCAAATTCTCCCGCTTCAGCACCGGCTGCAGATGGAAGAAGCTTCGTACGTATTCGAGCAGATAGGGGAACCGGCTGTATCCCCCCGTGCTGTTGGGATCGAATCGCATTCCGAGGAAGAGAAATTTTCCGGTTCCGTACTTCCGCCCGGTGACGACTGCGGCCTCGGTCCGGTCATCAGCACAAAAGATTTCATCATCCCGGCTCACCTCAAACCGCGAGATAATCTCCGAAGAGCTCAGGATAATCGGATCTTCCGGGTAGAGTTTGTCCCGCATCTTCTCGATCTTCAGCGTCGATTCTGCAAACTTGATTCCGAGCTCCTCGGCCAGCCCGTTCTTTCCATCGGTGATGAGGTTTCCTCCGTTCTCGACGAAGCCCACAATGCGGTCATAGTCCCCGTTCGAGAGCCGTTCGACGGAGTGGTAGGGCACGATCAGCAAATTGTATCCGCTCAGATCCCCCACGCTGTCCCCGGCCAGCGTATCGACGGGAATGTTCAGCGAGCCGAACGCCGACGCAAAACTCGCCTGGTCGTTGAACGCGCTTCCTGTCAGGTGACGGTCCCAGACAAGCCCGACGAGCGGCTCCGAGAATGATTGTTCCGACTGAAACAGTCCGTTCCATAGATTCCTGGCATCGGTCTGAAGTTTTTCGACGAATGTCTGCTCGGTTTCGCGGTATTCAGAGGGCTCGGCAAGGTAGATCGAGCCTGTGGGGACCTGGATCGATTTTGCAACCCGGCCGTGGACTCGCTCCGGGGAGATTTCCCAGTGATCGATCTTGCCGTCCGGACGAAGCCAGGATTCACGGAGATACTGATCTTCAAGCGTAAGCTCGAACGGTACCGATCCGGTCGCGATGACCCGATCCTTCAACCTGACGGCATTCGGCTCATTCTTGACATCCATAAACGTATAGCCGAGATCGAGAATGCCGTCGACATACTCCTCAATGTACTTGAGCTCGATAAACGGATGAATGAACGCCGATGCGAATCCGTCGCGGACCGCGAGCTGCGCCTCGGCGCCTTTCAGCAGCGCCCGTACGCTCTTTTCCTCCACATCAGGGTCCTGGTCGAGCGGAATGTATCCCAGGTTTTCCGGAATGATACGCTGTCCGTAGAGATCGCGCTCGATGATATATGGCATGTACATGCTGTAATCGGAATTGTCCATCACCAGCCGCTGTTCCATCGCGGTGCTGAAGAATTCGGCAAAGACAGGATAATCAAGCTGAGAGGCCGTGTAATGCGGGGTCTCCCAGACAAGCGGATAGATGCCGTTCTTCCAGCATTCGTCGAGGCCCTTTTTCAGTTTCTTCTCAACGTACTCCTTCGAATCGGTTCTGATTTTGCGATCCGCGCTTCCATCCCAGAACTCATAGTCGGTCGCTGTCACGCCCTGATACTGGTGCGTTACCCCGTGCATCACGATCGTCGCACCCCTGGAGACCATGTAGTGGATCGCGTCCACAAACTCGGGCTTGTCCGAGAGGCTGAGGCGGAGGCCGGCGTCCGGATCGACGAAGAAGGGAATGATGCCGACGAGAAACGGGACATGCTTCGACGCCAATAGGTCGGCGATCTCCCGCAAACGGGAAGGGTTTTCGAACACATCAACATCCTCGATGCGAACGAGGGCCCGATGAATCTCCTGGTGCTGCTCATCCAGGAGGTCGTGGAGCAGGTCCGCGAAAAGGATATACCGGTCGGTCTCCGTGGCCGATGCGAAGGGCGAGTCAGCTACATAAACAAAATGATCGGTGCGGATGACGTAGGGCGCCTCCCGCCGCGTGGAGCTCGAGTAGGCGGTTGCGAGAACCTCGGCGACCGCCGGGTTCACGAGCGTGGTGATATTGAGATTCGGCTCGCCTTTCGTGAACGTACGGTTCCTGCCCCGCACGGAATCGAAATTCGACGTCGTATCGAACCTGACGAAACGAAATCCAAACTGCTTCTCGAGATCGAACTGCGTGCTGAAACGCTCGAGCCCGGTGTTCATCCAGATCGCGAGCCTTCGGGTCGTAAAAATGTCGCGCATGAACTTTTCCGGGGGCTCATACCTCTTGCTGTAACCGATGAAGAAGGTGATGTCGTACCCGTTGAGCTCGCCCGGAACGTATGAGTCCAGCCCTTGGAGCTGATAATTAACATTGAAGTGGCCCAGCAGCATGGCGAGCTCGCGGGCGTCCCCCCTTCCGATATTCGACGGCGTATCACTCCCCTCAAAGAGAATTAAGATGCGTTTGGGCGCAGAACCTTGCCCGGCACACAGGGAATGGGCGGCAAAAATCAGAAGAAGGGTGAATAGGAGTCGGCAGGAGATCGCGAGAACAGCGCCAGCGAGTGTTCTCGCGATATTCGATGGGGTGCGCATGTCTTTAAAAAATACTGTTTTACCGGTGAGACATCAGACATGAAAATGGGTCAATCGTTCCCGTTGCCACACTCTCTGCTTGAATCGGTTGTCAATAATTCTTACATTTCGTGGAACCTATTGAATCCCCCGCCGGATAGGTTTCGAATCCACAGGTTGTCTCAATAATTCACTCTATGAATGCGATGGCAACGATTCGCTTCCTCCTCGGCGGTCTCTTCCTGCTTTCGGCTTCATCATTATTCGCCCAATGGAACTGGCAATCTCCCTTGCCCCAGGGGAACAACCTTCTCCATGTGCAGTTCATCGATACTTCGCTCGGTTGGGCGGTCGGCGAGTATGGAACCGTTCTCCATACGTCCACAGGGGGCACCGGCTGGTACGAGCAGGAATTCGCCCGCACAGACAATATTCTGTCGATCTCGATGACTTCGCCCGTCGAGGGGTGGGCGGTCGGGGATAACGGCCTCATCCTTCATACGACCGACTCCGGAGACGATTGGCTTGAGCAGACGAGTACAGTCACAGGCGGTCTGAACGCGGTCCTCTTTCTCGATCCTCTGAACGGTTGGGCCGCCGGCGATCGCGAAGTTATCCTCCACACGACAGATGCGGGTGGTACCTGGGTAAGCCAGCATCAGAACGCGAACCCCACAACCGTTCTAAACGCGTTCGCGTTCACCAGCCTCAGTGACGGCTGGGCGGTCGGCGCAAATCGCAATGTCTACCATACGACAGACTCTGGGGCCACCTGGCAGTCCCGCCCTGTGGGCTCGGGGACAGGCACGTCCTATCTCGCAGTCACGTTTGTCAATCCTTCGATCGGATTCATCGCGGGAACGGGGGGTGAGACGTTCAGGACGACCGACGGAGGAAGTGTATGGTCAAGCGTGAGCGCAGGGGTATCCACGAATTTGAACCAAATCGTGATGCAGAATTCCTTCGTCGGATGGATCGCCGGCGATAATGGCAAAATTCTCCGGACAGTCAATGGCGGACTCTCATGGTCACCTCTGGCCGTCGGAGACACCGAAGACTTCAACGGCCTCGCTCGTGCCGGCGGGCGACTGTGGGCGGTCGGGACACTCGGCAAAATCATCGAATCGACGAACAGCGGAACATCATGGTCCGTATTGGATAAGGGCTCGCGCCTGAGCGCGAACTGGATCGACTTCCCTTCGGTCTCCGTCGGCGTCGCAGTCGGCCAGAGCGGCTTGATCCTGCGCACGACCGACGCCGGCTCAACCTGGCTCGGACAAAGCTCCGCCTCCCCGTCCGTTTCCTGCTACGGGGTTTCCTTCATCGACGCAATTCACGGATGGGCCGTGGGAGACAACGGGACGATCATCCGGACTGTGGATGGTTTGAATTGGACTACGCAGCCGAGTACGGTCGCCCATTCGCTCTTCGGCATCACCTTCGGAAGTCCTTCGGCCGGCTGGATCGTGGGCGGAGAGGGCACAGGGTTTACCGGGGTGATCCTCAATTCCACTGACGCCGGAGCCTCGTGGCATGTACAATATAATAGCGTGCCTCAAATTCTTTACGGCGCCTCGTTCCCCGACGCGGCGAACGGCTGGGCCGTGGGCGAGCAGGGACTGATTCTCCACACGACAAACGGGGGAGCTTCCTGGACCACCCAGCCGGCGGGAACAGCAGCCGCGCTCTTTTGGTGTTCTTTCGTCGACAATAACAGAGGCTGGGCAGTCGGCGATTCGGGGAATATTCTTCACACGACAAATGGAGGAGCTTCCTGGAAGCGCCAGAATTCCGGCGTCCCGGTAAGCCTTTTTTCTATTTCCCATGTCAGCTCCCCAGAAGCATTCATCGCGGGGGATGCAGGGACAATCCTGCACACCTCCGACGCCGGCGCACACTGGGAAGTGCAGTACAGCCGCACCCTTAACAGCATTTTTGGCATCTTTTCTCCCGGAGGAGGAAGTGTTTGGGCATGCGGCGATTACGGGACGATCTTGGAGAACAGCTTTCCCTTTACGGGGGGATCCGTAACCGGACTCGTCTCCTATGATGTGAACAACAATGGAATCCATGATGCGGGCGAGCCCGGCACCGGCGGCTGGAAGGTGATGCTCCAGGGGACGCAGACCGATTCCAGCGTAACGATCGGCAACGGATCATTCGCTTTCCAGCACCTGCCCTACGGCGCCTACTCGGTCAGGGAAATCGTTCAGCCTTCGTGGACGCAAACCGCGCCGTCGTTCCCCGGATCGTACAGTTTCACACTCTCGGCCGACACTCCGTCGTTCAGCGCATACTTCGGA
>VBOC01000091.1:0-13174 GCA_005877655.1 Ignavibacteria bacterium | reverse complement strand
ATTCTGTATCCGTCGGATCTGTTTCCACGATCCCGGCGGGGATTATTGCATCACATTTTTTTGCGTACAACGCAGGATATGCTACTGTCAATACACTCACTCCGGGGAAGGGGTACTGGCTCAAATCGTCGCAGTCTGGAAAGTTGATCCTCGCGCACACTTCTTCCGCCTTGATGAAACCCGGGACGTCGAATCGCGACGATGCCCGCGCTTTGGAGTCGAAGAACAGCCTGACAATCGCCGATCGGCAGGGCCATCAGAAGACACTGTACTTCGGGATCGGTGACGGGAATTCGCCTCTCGTGCGGAGCCGCAGACTCCCGCCGCTTCCTCCCGCGGGCGGATTCGACTCCCGGTTTCAAACGGACCGGGACCTCGTCCTCTTTTCGGCCACGGAACACTCGGGCGCCAAGAGGGTGCTCGTTCAATCGACCGGCTCCCCGCTTACTCTTTCCTGGCACTTGCGCAGCGAGGAGGGAGTCCGGTACACTCTGTCGACCGTCAATACAGCGAACCTCTTCTCATCGGTAGCGGGGGATTCCGGAACGATCACGCTGCCAGATTCAGATTTGCGCTCGCTCCTCTTGAGCTTTACATCGGCTTCAGTGCCGGTGGGTCTGCCGGCACAGTTTTCGCTCTCTCAGAACATGCCGAACTCGTTTAATCCCTCGACGCGAATCCGGCTTTCCCTTCCCCGGCCGGTCTATGTTTCACTCAAAGTGTTTGACCTCCTCGGCAGGGAAGTCGCTACGCTCGTGAACGCCATGAGGCCGGCCGGAGTTTACGAGGAAGAATGGAACGCGTCGAATATCCCTACCGGCGTCTACCAAAAAGATGCTCATCGTCAGATAGTCCTCTTTGCAGCGGGTCATCCAACACCCGAAAAGGGAGAAGGCGTCAATCGGAGATCCCCCGCGGGGAATCATTCGTGCTCCCCGGTACCGGGAGGTTTCGGGAACGAAATTTCTCGTCGCCGCGATCATCGCGTCCTCCCTGGCGCTTCTGATTGTCTGCAACGGCGGGTGCAGGAAGGATTCAAACCCTGTGACGGTTCCGCCGGTCGTCACAGACACGGTCGGCCCTTATGGAACTGGCTCCCTATCTTTTGATGCTGCCGGGGGAGGGGGGCACTTCGCGGCGACGGGCAAGTACAAGCCGACCGATCAGTTCGCCAATGATTCGATCAGCGAAGGCGCGGGCGGATTCGTGCGCGATACGTCACTGTTCCAGAGAAGAATCCATGGCCTGTTTGCCGGGTATCTGCACCGGCTTGCCGGCGGATCGCTGTTCGAACGCGTGATCATGATCTCCGTGCGCGGCGATTCCGGCGGCATTTCGGGGGGAAACTATTCTTTCGCCGTTTCTAACGTCGCCCAGTCCGGTCGAGCTGCGTACGTTTACTTTTTCTTCTCAAACCCGGACTCGCTCGCATTCTATGATCTCTATGTTCCGAAGAGCGGCGCACTCACAATTTCCTCGTTCGATACATCTGCGAGGCGCGCGCAGGGCGCCTTTTCGGGAACTTTGTGGGGTCCATTCCCCGACACCCTCAAGCTCATCCAGGTTACGAACGGACAGTTCGACATCTCCTACGTCACAGCGTATTTCAATCCATAATAACACGATAGTTCCCAAGCCCGGGACCTGACCTTTGCAAGACGCCCTCTTTCTCGATCGGCTCCAGTTCGCATTCACCATTTCGTACCATTACCTGTTCCCTCAATTGACGATGGGGCTCGGCCTCATCATTGTTTTGCTTAAAGGAATGGCAATCTGGAATAACGACGATCGGGCGAATCGCGCGGCGAGGTTCTGGGGCAGGATTTTTGCCATCAATTTTGCGGTGGGAGTCGTCACCGGAATTCCGATGGAGTTTCAGTTCGGAACAAACTGGGCGCGCTTCTCGAAGTTTGCCGGAGGAGTGATCGGACAAACGCTTGCGATGGAAGGGGTGTTTGCGTTTTTCCTCGAATCGACGTTCCTCGGCCTCTTCCTCTACGGGGAGAAGAAGCTTGGCCGAAAGGGCAATTTCGTTGCCGCACTCCTGGTGTTCCTCGGATCCTGGATATCGGGCTTCTTCATCGTCGCGACCGACGCCTGGATGCAGCACCCGGTGGCGTACAGCGTGACGCCAGAGGGCCTGGCGCGGCTCGAGAGCCTGTGGGACCTGCTGACGAACCCCTGGCTCGGATGGCAATACGCCCACACGATGGCCGGCGCAGTCGTCACCGGCGCGTTCGTTGTCGCCGCCACGGGGGCCTATTAGCTGCTGGCAGGCCGCAATACCGAGTATGGGAAACTTTTCGTTCGCATCGGGGTGATCGTGGGACTCTTTGCATCGGTCTTTGAATTGTTCCCGAGCGGCGACGGGCAGGGCCGCAACGTGGTGCTCCACCAGCCGGCCACGCTGGCGGCAATGGAAGGGCTGTTCGAAACGCGGCAGGGCGCGCCGCTCATAATCGTGGGACAGCCCGACGTTCAAAACAGGAAAATCGACAACCCGCTCCACGTTCCGAAACTACTCAGTTTTCTCACCTATTACCGGTGGTCGGCGGAGGTCAAGGGGCTCGATGCCTTTCCGCGCGACGAGTGGCCCGACAACATCCCGCTTCTCTATTACAGTTATCACATCATGGTCGGCCTGGGAACAGTCTTCATCGCGGTTCTCATGGTTTGCTCATTCCTGCTTTTCAGAAAAAAATTATTTTCAACACGGTGGGCATTATGGGCCCTCCTGCTCAGCGTTCCCTTTCCCTATATCGCCAATACTGCGGGTTGGATGACCGCGGAACTCGGGCGTCAGCCGTGGCTCGTCTACGGGATCATGCGGACTGCCCAGGGAAGCTCCCCGACAGTCTCAGCGGGAAATAGCCTGTTCACACTTCTCGGATTTCTCGGGCTTTATTTTGTGATGGGCGCGCTCTTCCTCGTCCTTGTGATCAGGAGACTCCACGTCGGCCCTGATGATGACAGGCAGCCGGTACGATGACAGGTGGCCCGCAGCAATGAACGAATAAGCGGCACGATGGAAACTCTTTGGTTTGTACTTTTGAGTTTTATGCTCTGCATGTATGCGATCCTGGACGGATTCGATCTAGGGGTGGGGACGCTTCAACTGATCCTCGCAAAAAAGGACGATGAGCGCCGCTTGGTCCTGAATGCGATAGCCCCCGTATGGGACGGGAACGAAGTTTGGTTAATTGCCGCCGGCGGCACGATGTTTTTCGCATTTCCGGTCCTCTATGCTTCGAGTTTTAGCGGTTTCTATCTTCCCCTGATGATCGTGCTCTGGCTCCTGATGCTGCGCGGCCTGGGAATCGAATTTCGGCATCAGGTTCACCACGCAATGTGGAGGTCCTTCTGGGACAGCGTTTTTTCTGTCTCGAGCCTCCTGCTTACAATCGTTTTGGGAGCTGCCCTCGGCAACGTCGTGCGGGGCGTCCCGGTCGGAAAAGACGGCTATTTTTTCGAGCCACGGTGGACCACATTCACCGTGGTGCCGCAGGCTTGTTTCCTGGCGATGAAAACCGGAGGCGAGCTGCAAGAGCGCGCACAGTTGCTTGCCGCCCGTTTATGGTGGGCCGTGCTTCTGACATCTCTCGGCGCGCTTTTGGCGGTTTCTGCGATCCGGCCGGCAATTTGGCAAAATTATTCCCGAAGCCCCTGGGGTTTTATCTTTCCGCTCGGGGGTGTGATCGGACTCGCTGGAACTTTTATCTGCATTCGTCTAAAAAAGGACCGCGGTGGCTTCCTGTTCTCTTCGTTATTTATCCTGTCCATGCTCGCCAGCACGGCATTCGGCTTGTACCCGGCCGTCCTCCCATCCGCACTCGACCCGGACGCCACGCTGACAATTTATAATTCAGCCGCTCACGCGTCGGCTCTGTCGATCGGCCTCACCTGGTGGATCGTCGGAATGGTCGCCGTCGCAGGGTACTTCGTCTATATCTACAGGTCGTTCAGGGGGAAAGTCACCCCCGACGGGGGCAATAGCGGGTACTGACTCGAAGCCCTTATGAGGAACATGACTTCGAAAAATAGGGCCGGCCTCGTCGCCGTCTCATCCCCGGAAGAAGAGAAGCCAGAGCGTTACAAAAAGAGGAACGAGGATCGGGATCGAATACCGCAAAACATATCCCGCGAAGCTCGGGGTTTTCGCACCCGACCGCTCGGCGATCGACTTGACCATGAAGTTGGGGCCGTTCCCGATATACGTCACCGCCCCGAAAAAAACGGCGGCGCTTGAAATCGCCTTCAGATAAATGCCGTGATTTGCTATCAGATAGCAAATCTTGATCGTTTCCGGGGGCGCGCTCCCGGTGGCGAGCAACCCTGAATGGTATTTCACGAGCGCCACAAATGTGTTCTGGATCTCTTCCGCGTGCGCACCCCCCACCGATGCGAGATCGGCCCCCTGGGTCGAGACCAGATGCTGGACCTGGCTCACGAGCTTCGGGTCGACCAACAATCCGATTGAGGCGCTGAGAAAGTTCAGGTAGGTGGGTGCGTTGTCCAGCACGCTCGAAAGCGCCCCCGTCCCCCAGTAGAATTGTCCCGGTGTCTTGATCCCGATATGTGATGCATTCAGCTCGAGCCACTCGAGGGCTGGGACCATGGTCGCGAAGATTCCCAGGAAAATAATCGCGACTTCCCTGACCGGGAGAAGGTTGAATTCATTCTTCCTGTGGATTTCCTTGCCTGTTGTCAGATAGGAGGCCGCTGCCGAGAGAACCATCAGCACTTCGCGCAGGTATAATGGCCGCTCGATGAGGAGAGACGACAGGATAACTCCCACGAAGAACAGGTTGTGCAATCCGCTGATCTCTCCTTTGATATGCGTGTCGGGAGCCGGCCCTATCGCTCCCTCTCGCGACTTATAGCTCATGAAGCTTCGGCGATCGAGCGCCAGGAAGACTATGAGGATTGCCGCGATCGCGATAATCCAGATGTACCACACATTCTCGAGCACCCAGAAGAACGGAACTCCTTTCAGGTAACCGAGGAACAACGGAGGGTCTCCGATCGGAGAGAGCGCGCCCCCGATATTGCTAACGACAAAAATAAAAAATACCACATGAAAACCCTTCATCCTGTGTTGATTCGCCGCGAGAAAAGGACGGATCAGGATCATCGACGCTCCGGTTGTTCCCAGCACGTTCGATGCCACCGCGCCGATGGCCAGCAGCATCGCGTTCGAAGTTGGCGTCGATTCGCCCCGGGTACGGATATGAATTCCGCCCGCGACGACGAAAAGCGAGCCGATGAGGGTTATGAACCCGAGGTAGTCGCGCCCCGTTTCGAGGACCCTCGAGGGATCATGAAGAATCAAGAGGTAATAACAGACCGGAATCGCACCGAGGCCGAGGCAGACGAGGGGATACTTCCGCTCCCACCAACGCCGATTGACGAACGGCATCAGGGCGATTGCAGTCAGCAATAGAAGAAAGGGTGCAATCAGGAAGGGGCTGGTACCGCCGGGGATCGCGGCTCCCTCAGCTCGTGCCGGCGCTACACCAGCGATTATAAGCAGCACGGTGGCGGTCAAACTCCGCGGCATCATTTCGAGAGCGGCAGCGCCTCGGAGGTCGCTCGAATCGTGGTGGTCGACTTCACGGCGGTTATGATTTGCTTTGTCGTCGCGGCGGATTGCTTCAGGAAGGTGTTAGGAAAAATGCCTATCCAGACTATGAAGAGCATCACAGGAACAAGCACCCAAATCTCCCGTTTCGAAAGGTCTGAAAGTTTCCGGTTCTCCGGATTGGTCACCGCCCCGAGCATAGTCTTTTGGTACATCGAGAGAAGGTAGACCGCAGCGAGAATGACGCCTGCCGCCGCAAAGACCGCGAACCAGTGGGAGAGATAATCCGACCGAAACGCCCCGACGAGGATCAGAAACTCGCCGATGAAGCCGTTAAGGCCGGGAAGGCCGAGCGAGGAAAGAGACACGATCATGAAAAAGACGGCCAGCACGGGCATCACCTTGGCGAGGCCCCCGAATTTGGAGATAGCCCGGGTGTGGCGGCGGTCGTAAATCATTCCGACGATCAGGAACAGCGCTCCCGTCGAGAGTCCATGATTGACCATTTGAATCACGCTCCCCTGAATCCCTTCTTCGGTCAGGGCGAAGATCCCGAGCACCACGAACCCGAGGTGGCTGACCGACGAATAGGCGACCAGTTTTTTCATGTCCGTCTGCACCATCGAGACGAGGGCTCCATAGATAATCCCGACGACGGCGAGTGTCGATATGAAGGGTGCGAACATGAGCGTCGATTGGGGGAAGAGCGGAAGGCAAAAGCGCAGGAAGCCGTAGGTCCCCATCTTGAGAAGCACGCCCGCGAGCAGGACGCTTCCGGCCGTGGGAGCCTCAACGTGGGCATCCGGAAGCCAGGTGTGGAACGGGAACAGCGGTACCTTGATGGCGAAGCTCAGGGCGAAGGCGAGAAACATCCAGATCTGCACGCCGAGAGGGATGCCCGGACCGATCGAGAAGAGCCGGATGAGATCCGTCGTGAATTTCCCTCCGGGCGCGAGCGAAGCATAGTAGCCGAGCCCGATAATCGCGACCAGCATCAGGAGGCTGCCGGCCATCGTGTACAGAAAGAATTTGAATGCCGCATACACCCTTCGCTCGCCGCCCCAGATTCCGATGATAAAATACATCGGCACGAGCATCGCCTCCCAGAAAACATAGAAGAGGAAGAGGTCGATCGCGCAGAAGACACCCAGCATACCCGTTTCGAGTAGCAGCAGCATGATTGTGTACTCCTTCAGCCGCTTTTGAATAGCGTTCCAGGATGACAGCATCGCGATCGGCGTCAGGAATGCGGTCAGAAGCACGAGCAGAAGCGACAGGCCGTCGATCCCGACCGAGAAGGAAACGTCGAACGCCGGAATCCAGGAAGATTTCTGCGTGAACTGCATGCCTGCCTGAGAGTTGTCAAACTGCGCCCAGAGCACGATCGACAGCGCGAGAGCCAGCGTGCTAACCGCGAGTCCCGCGCCCTTGATCAGTTTCTCACGATCGGCCGGAAGGAGTAAGACGAACAGGCTCCCCGCCATCGGCAGAACAATCAGGATTGTCAGGATCGAGGGCATTCAGATTCGCTCGTTAGAACCGCAGGACCAGGATCCCGAGAATCACAATGATCCCAAGGACGAACACAAGCGCATAACCCTGCGCGACACCGCTCTGGATCCGGCGCAACCGATCGCTTATCTTAAAAACAAGCGCCGCCGTGCCGTCGACCGCGCCGTCGATAAGCCTCCCATCGACGCCCTTCCAGAGCAGCGTCTTCGAAATCCGTTCGAGCGGGGAGACGATGAGCGCATCGTAAATCTCATCCACATAGTACTTGTGAACCAGGAGACCGTAGACCGCATTGAAACGCGTGATAATTCTTGCTGCCAGATCAGCCCTCCGCCGGTAGAGAAAACTCGCGCCGTATGCACCCGCTACGGCGATCCCGATTGACAACGCGATCAGAACGTATTCCATAGAAAGGGGCGTATCATGCAGGGCAGCTAACCGGGCATCCGCCGTGGAAAAAATAGGTTCCAGCCATCCTTCAAGCAGATTGCCTCCTCCGAGATTCGAGGGGATTCCGATAACCCCTCCGGCAACCGAAAGAACCGACAAGATCACAAGCGGAATGGTCATGCTCCCGGGCATCTCGTGGGGGTGGACGTCATGCGGCCAGCGCCCTTCGCCCGTGAACGCCAGGCAAAACAGTCTGAAAATGTAGAAAGCAGTCAACCCCGCCGTGATCCAGCCTATAATCCAGAGAAGCGTTGCGCCCCCGGCGTATGTACGGAGCAGGATGTCATCCTTACTGAAGAATCCCGAGAGGGGCGGAATCCCGGCGATCGCAAGCGAGCCAGCCAGGAAAGTCCATCTGGTCGTGGGCATTGGGGATCCGAGGCCCCCCATCCTGCGGATATCCTGTTCGCCCTTCAGCGCATGGATAACACACCCGGCGCCCAGAAACAGCAGCGCCTTGAAAAACGCGTGCGTAATCAGATGAAACATGCCTGAAGTGAAGGCTCCAACCCCAAGTGCCAGAAACATATATCCCAGCTGGCTTATCGTAGAGTACGCCAGTATTTTTTTGATATCGTTCTGAACCAGCCCGATCGTTGCCGCGAAAATTGCGGTGAGACAACCCACGGTCCCGACGATTTGCAGCGTCGCGGGCGAAAGAGCATAAAGGATCGAGCATCGGGCGACCACATAGACTCCCGCTGTTACCATCGTAGCGGCATGAATGAGGGCGCTCACGGGGGTAGGGCCTGCCATTGCATCGGGCAACCAGATATATAACGGTATCTGGGCCGACTTTCCGACTGCTCCCAAAAATAGCAGGAGCGTGATCCAGAAGATTGTGCTGCTGCCTGGCTCGACGATGGCCGCTGCCCTCGGGAGCACCTCTCCGAATGTGAGGCTCCCGAACGTGCTGAAAATCAGGAGCATCGCGACAAGGAACCCAAAATCGCCCACCCGGTTCACGATGAACGCTTTCCTCGCCGCATCGCTGGTCGTTGACGTGCCCGGCGGGTACCCGCCCGTATCAAACTGCCGGTCGTGCCAGAAGCCGATCAGGAGATAGGAGCAGAGTCCTACCCCCTCCCACCCGAGAAACATCAGGAGGAAATTATCGGCGAGGACGAGGTTCAGCATCATGAAAATAAAGAGGTTCAGGTAGCAAAAAAACCTCCAGAATCCGGGGTCACCGCGCATGTAACCGATCGAATAGACGTGGATGAGGAAGCCCACGCCGGTGATGATCAGGCACATCAGGATCGAGAGCTGATCGATCCGGTAGGCCGCAGCAACCGAGAGGCTGCCGGCGCTGAGCCACTCGAACAGACTGACGATCTGCGTCCGCCCTTCAACCGGCGAATGAACCATCGCCAGAAACATCAACGCCGATGCTACAAACGCCGCCCCCACCACACCGCTCCCGAGGATCCCGCTGAACCTCTCAGAGGCGATCTTCTTTCCGAAGATTCCATTGATGAAAAATCCGATCAGGGGGAGGGAAACGACCAGAGCGGGGAAACTACTCATCGCCGCGCACGGATTCCGGGCATGCTGGCATCCTGTCTCACCACTTCATGATGTTGATCTCATCGATATTCACTGTCTGCTTGTTCCTGAAGAGCGCGATGATAATGGCCAGTCCGACCGCCGCCTCCGAAGCCGCGACCGCCATGACAAAAAATACGAGAATTTGTCCCCTCACGTCTCCCAGAAAGCTCGAGAAGCCCACGAGCGTCAGGTTGACCGAATTGAGCATCAGTTCGATGCTCATGAACACGATGATCGCATTCCTCCGCGTGAGCACGCCGACCACGCCGATGGTAAACAGCACGGCGCTCAAGGATAAGTAATACGAAAGCGGAATCATGATTATCCCAGCTTCTTCTTTGCCAGAACGATGATGCCGACCATGGCGGCCAGCAGTAACAGCGAAGTGATTTCAAAAGGCAGGAGATACCCCGTATAGAGGGCGTGCCCGATGAACTCAACCGTTCCGATCTCGACGGACCGCTCCGGCTGCCCCGCGGGCGAGCCCAGAACCCCGACCGTGAGGAGTATCTCGACGAGCACTGCAGTCGCGAGTGCCACAGCGGGTATTTTTCTCAATCGCCCTTTCTCGGCGAAACGGGTCTCGTCGCCGAGGTCGAGCAGCATGATGACAAACAGAAACAGCACCATGATCGCCCCCGCATAGACAAGAATCTGGATCACGGCTATAAATTGTGCGTGGAGCGTGAGGTACAGGACTGCAAGGCAGAAAAAGTTTACAATGAGAAATAGAACGCCCGTGACCGGATTCCGCCGCGTGATCATGAGTAATGCCGAAACGACGGCAACTGGTGCAACCGAGAAAAAAAGAATCGTCTCAGCGTTCACGCGATCTCACAAGGCTCACGAGTTCCCTGAGCGAGGGGCGTTTGCCGTAGAGTAGCATGGTGGTGCGGAAGACCTTTCCCGCCAACCAGATTCCCCCGATGCCGGAAACGGCGAGAACAGCCATCGTCAGGATGATCTCGAGGACGGAGGGCATCTGAATGGGAATGCGCAGGACCATCATCGACGCTGTCAGGACGGGAATGAACGACAGGATCCGGATGAGCGTCGAATTCGGATTCTGTACCGCCACAAACGCGACAACGATGGGAATCACCAGGATCAGGACGAGATAACTGTTGATCTGCTGGGCCTCCTGTTCGCTGGAAACGGGGGCGCCCGCCGCTACAAAGATGGAAGCGTAGAGAAGGTAGCCCAGCACGAAATAGCCGCCCAAGAGAATTGCGGTTCCGAGGGGAACAAGCGTAATTGACAATTTCACGCTGACGACGAGCCCGATCGCCACCCAGAAACCCATCTGGGTAAGCGCCAACCCGCTGAGGCCCAGAATTTTTCCCGTCATCAGATCGCGCGGGCGGCAGGATGAGAGCAGGACCTCGATAACGCGGTTCGATTTTTCCTCAAGGATGCTCCGGACGAGGATTTGTCCGGACGTCATGACGAGAAAAAACATCATCATCATGAAGACATAGGCGGTGAAGAAGACCTGGGCAAACCCCGCTTCTTCCTCCTGTCCCGTCTTCGATAGCTTGATTGTTTTCAGCTCTATTGGCGAAGTAAGCTCCTTGACGACCTGGGGGTCGAAACCCCTCTCGCGGAGGCGCCGTTCGGTTATAACCTCCCGGATTACCCCCGTAAGGCGCTCCGTGATTTTGAAATTTCCGATGTTTTCCGAACGGTACTCGACGGTCGTATCGGTCATCATCGACTTGGGGAGGATCACGTATCCCTCAATCTCGCCGGAGATCACCAACGAATCGGCCAGACGCCGCGCGCCCGCGATCTCCCCGGACGGATCATCCGGAATCGGGCGCAGGATATAGTTCGGCTGTCCGTTCGGAAGCACGAAGCGGTCAGCCAGCGCATGCGAGATTTTATCTGCAAATTCCCCGGATTGGTCGATCACGGCGATAACCTTGCTTTCAGTGTCCGGGCGCGACGCGAGCAGCGTGGGCAGGACGGCGGTGGTCACCATGATCACCGGCATCAGGAAGAGGGAGATGATAAACGCCTTCGACTTGATCCGCTCGAGGTACTCCCAGCGTGCGACCGTCAGGGCCTTCCTCACCCGGCGCCCTCCTTTCCGGCATTGGTGCCGGGAGCGCCGCTTACCAGGTTCAGGAAAATTGCATTGAGCGACGGAAACGATGTTTCAAATTTTGTAACCTCCAAACGGCCCGCAAGTTCCCGGAGAATAGTCGAGACTCCTTCATGGTCGTTCAACTCAATCTCAGCGGAATTTTCGTACAGATGAGCAGTCTTGACCCATGGCAAGCCCGGTATAAACGAGGCGTCACCCGAGAATTCTATGTGGAGTGTATTTCTGCCATAGCGGTTCCGGACGCCGGAAATCGATCCGTCGAGCACAACCTTTCCCCTGTCGATCAGGCAAATCCTGTCGCACAGCTTCTCCGCCTGATCCATTTGATGCGTCGAAAGGATGATCGCCTTCCCCTGTTGCTTGAGCTCCATCAGGGTGTCCTTGAGGACCACCTGGTTGACCGGGTCGAGCCCTGAAAAGGGCTCGTCGAGAATGACCAATTGCGGATCGTGGAGAACCGAAATGATGAACTGCACCTTCTGCTGGTTACCCTTCGAGAGTTCATCAATCCTTCGTTCAAACGACGTCAGGAGGTCGAACCGCTCCAGCCACTTATACCCTCTTCGCTTCGCGTCGTCCGCCTCGATCCCCTTCAGCCGGGCGAAGTAAAGAATCGTGTTGAGCACTTTGCTTTTGCGGTACAACCCCCGCTCTTCCGGCAGGTAGCCGATAATGTCGCGGGTATCTTCGCTGAACTCCCGGCCATCGAACGAAATTGTACCGGCGTCGCACGGAATGATGTTCAGGATCATCCTGATGATCGTCGTCTTCCCCGCTCCGTTCGGGCCCAGGAGCCCGAGGATCTCCCCGCGGCGCACGTTCAATGACACGTCGTCCACTGCAGTGACGCTTGCAAACGTCTTCCTGACTCGCGTTACGTTCAGCATCTGCCGTGTCTCACGGTGTCAGCCGGTAGATCATTCGTGGGAACGGGATGGTCTCACGCACGTGGTCGAGCCCGCAGATCCAGGATACCGTGCGCTCCACCCCCAGCCCGAACCCTGAATGAGGAACCGAACCGTACCGCCGCAGATCGAGGTACCATTCAAACGCCGATTGCGGGAGATTGTGCTCCTTTATTCTCGCAAGGAGCGTGTCGTAGTCGTCTTCGCGCTGGCTCCCCCCGATAATTTCACCGTACCCTTCGGGCGCCAGCACATCCATGGCAAGGGCCAGGTCCGGGTTTGCGGGGTCCCGCTTCATATAGAACGCCTTGATCGCCGCCGGATAGCGATGGACGATCAAGGGGCGGTCGAACTCGGCTGAAATCACGGTCTCATCCGCGCCGCCGAAATCATTCCCCCTCGCAAACTCCACGCCTTTTTTATGAAGGATCTCAATCGCCTCGTCATACGTGATCCTCGGAAACGGTTTTTTCACTTTTTCGAGAAAGGCCGTGTTGCGCTCCAGAATCTTGAGCTCCCGCTCCCGGCCCTTGAGCACGGAGAAGACGATGTGCTCAAGGAATTCCTCCGCAAGCTCCATATTGTCGTTCAGGTCGTTGAACGCCACGTCCGGCTCGACCATCCAGAATTCGGTAAGATGCCTGCGCGTCTTCGATTTTTCGGCGCGAAAGGTCGGCCCGAAGACATAAACCTTTCCCAGCGCCATCGCCCCCGCTTCCGCATAGAGCTGGCCCGATTGGGTGAGGTAGGCTTTGCCGAGGTCGAAGTACTCCGTTTCAAAGAGCGTGCTTGTTCCCTCGCAAGCGGCCGGCGTAAAAATCGGGGCGTCCATGAGGATGAAGCCGCGGCCGTCGAAGAATTCCCTCATGCTGGAAATGATCTGGTGGCGGATCCTGAGAATGGCGTTCTGCCTGAGAGACCTGAGCCAGAGGTGCCGGTGATCCATCAGGAAATCGACGCCGTGTTCCTTGGGCGTTATCGGATATTCCTGGGCCGGATGGATCAATTCGAGGTGGGCAAGATCCATCTCAAAACCCCCGGGTGCCCGGTCATCCTTCTTCACGATCCCCGTCA
>VBOC01000090.1 GCA_005877655.1 Ignavibacteria bacterium | reverse complement strand
CCCGCCGCCGCTGAGACGAATCTGATCGACCGGCCGGCCGAGCGAACGGATAATCTCCAGCGAATCGTGCATGGCGTACGTGATGCCTTCCAGGACCGCCCGCGTAAAATGGCCTTTCGTATGCCGCAATGTCGCTCCGATAAACCCCGCGCGCACGGCCGCGCTCTGATGCGGCGTCCTCTCACCGGCAAGATAGGGCTGGAAGAACAGGCCCTCGGAGCCGGCGGGGACGCGTGATGCTTCCTCCGTGAGCTCCTCATAGACATCGGTGCCGTTTCCGCGGGCAGCCAGCGACTCCGGTTGCCCGAAAGTATCTTTGTACCATCGAAACGCGCCGCCCGCCATGAGAACGACGCCGATAAGATACCAGCACCGGGGGACAGAGTGGCAAAAGGTGTGAACCCTCATCCCGGGATCTCCCTCCATCGTATCGATGTGGGCCAACACGACTCCACTTGTGCCGATGCTCGCAAGAAAGCGACCGTTTTTTACAACACCAGCACCGACTGCCGCGCACGCGTTATCGCCGCCTCCGCCCACGACAGGCGTCCCGGTGGCCAGGCCGGATTCGCCCGCCGCCGCGGCACTAATTCTGCCACCGATCTGTGTCGATTCGAGAACGGGTGGGAGCCATTCTGCGGGAATGCCGGCCGCGCTCAGCATCGGCTCGGACCAGACCCGCTTCCTCACATCGAGGAGCAGCGTCCCTGCCGCGTCGGAAACGTCTGTGAAAATTTCGCCCGTCATCCGAAAACGGATATAGTCTTTCGGCAACATGACTTTATGGATTCGCTCGTAAATTGCGGGCTCGTGGCTCCTGACCCAGAGAATTTTCGGGAGAGTAAAACCCTCGAGCGCGCGGTTCGCGACGGTGGCCCGCAGCCTTTCGAGCCCGATCGTCTCATTGAGCCACCGGCATTCCCGGTCGGTCCTCGTATCACACCAGAGTATCGCAGGCCTGAGGACTTCAAAATTTCTGTCGAGGAGGACGAGGCTGTGCATCTGTCCGGAAATCCCGACACCCCCGATATTTTTTGCGGCAACGCCCGAAGAACCTGTCAACTTCCTGACGACGCGGAGTGTGGCATTCCACCAATCCTCCGGGTCCTGTTCCGCCCAATTGGGCTTGGGGGTAGAGAGGGGATAGTCCTCGTTCGTAGTAGCGACCACCTCGCCGTTGACCTTGATGATCAGGCCTTTTACCCCCGTCGTGCCAACGTCAAGCCCTAAAAGCAGTGATTCACTCATCGGTGCACAACCCGCTCACAGGAAGCCGGGCTCACGCCCCCGGGCAGGGATGGCCCGGTGCGGATTCCGGCCCCGAAGAATTCGGCGGAGCATCCGCGTAAGAGGGCAATCCGACGAGCCTGCATTGTTTAGTTGCCCCATCACTTGTACCCCGATTCTTGGAAATCGATCTTGCGGTTGATGACACTCCGAAAGAGCCTGCTGATATTCGTCTCGTCGGGATCCCGAAAGTATTTCTGCATCTCCTCCGGAGGGGGGAGGAGCTTGACGATCTCACGCCGGTAGCGGGTTGCGTTGATGCATTCGACGAGATGTTCCGCAAACCTGCGCACGGTTTCTTTCTTTGTGCTGCCTGCAACGCGCTGCGGCCAGAGGTCGAAATTCCAGAGCCCGTCGAACCCTTTCCAGTAAAGCCAGTATTCCGCCTCGAGAACCTCGTTCAGGTTATCGTTGCCGGGGATATGATCGTTGTCCCAGTGCTTTCGGTTGTCGTTGAGGTCGATCTGTGCCAGAATCCCAAAATCGATCGCGAGGCAGATGCTCTCCGCAAGTTTGCCGCCCGCGATATGCGCATGGCCGTATTCAATGTTCTGAACCACACGTCCTGTGAACTTCGACTTCGGGAGGTCCGCGGAACCCGCACCCGTCGATTCCGCCGGTCCCTTCGCAGGCCGCACCGCTGCGCGATCGCGCAGCCGCGTGCTTATCTTATTCTCAACAACCTGAGCCGCGAAAACGCCGTGCATCGTATCGCGGATGAACATGTCTTCTGCGGGATCGCCCGACTTCGGCTCGAGACAGAGCTTGCAATCGGGAACGGCCTCCAGCGCTTCGACGTAACCGTCGATCAAAAGGTTCCATGCCCGGGAATAGTCGGTGAGGAAAAGGCCGTTCGATCCGTCGTTCCCCTGCCAGAGAACGGCGTGAGCGCAACCGAGGGGTTTCCCCAGCTCTTTCATGACGGGCCGGAGCGCATTGTTCAACTCCATCGCCCGTTTCACGTTGTCGATCGCTTCACGGCGCACCACGGGATCAGAGTTGGAGAATCCGCCGCTCTTGAACCGGGCGCCGAACGTTTTGGCGACGACGCTGCCGATCGCGACGCGATGATCGCGGGCGAGTTTGGCCAGCCGGTCCGGCTCGTCGGGAAATTCAGCGGGAAAGTGACCGAGCACGTACTCCATTCCCTCGATCCTCGCCGCCATCTCGAACACTTCTTCCAGCGTCAGGGGAAACGGATTGCAGCCGGCGGAGAACCTGTCGTTCATGCCCGACATGAACGCCCAGGCCCCGAATCCGAATCTCGGCTCCGGAGCGGGCTTCATCGGATCTTTTGAAAATTTATCCTCAGATATTCCTGGACGCGGACGATGTCCTGCTGGTAAGTCAAATCAGGGACATGTTCGGACAGAGGGATGGCCTTCACCGACTTTGGAAACCGCTCGACAAGCATCGTCACCGCCCCGGGCAGCTCCTTCTCGTCACGGAGCGGATGGAGCGGAACCTCCCCCAGGATAGGCATGATGCGATCGTAGAGAAAACGAAAGATGTTCATGCTGACGCCGATTCTTCCGCAGCCGTTCCTGGCGGCCGCGGTTTGTTCGGGCGAGGGCTTCTCGATGATGCGTGTCAGGTATCCCTCGCGGTCCTTCGAGAGAACCGAAAACTGCGCGAAGCGCGAGGGTTCAAACTCGAGACCATCCCGGTCGTAATCGATCACCCCGCACTCATCGGGCAATTCCAGTAACAAGCGCAACGCGTTGACGGAATAGAGATTGTCGCTGTTGCAAACCGTGAAACGTCTCCCCTTCCAATCGGACCGAGCAGCGAGCGTGCGGGAGAGGGCATCCGCGGTTCCGAGCGGCTTACTTCTGCCATCCGGAATATTCTGGACGACGTACGAAATCCTGAGGCCTTCGAACGCGTCCGAGCCGCCGGCCTCGCCATAATATTCCCGTATCTCGCGGTCCTTCTCCCCGATAACAAGGACCACATCGCGATAACCGGACGCGCGCACGTTGAAGAGCAGGTAATCGAGAAAGGGACGGCGGCCCTCTCCGAGCCCGATCATCGATTTCGTCTTTGTTTGCGCCTCGCGGGCAAGATTCGGATCGACGCTTTCCTGCCCGGGGTCAGTCCTTTTCATGCGTGAAGAGATGCCGGCTGCGAGGATAACAATATTCGGATCCATCTATGAAATCTCGCTTGAGGGGAAATTCGCGCAATCAATGGCGAGACGCGCCATCGAGAATATACGAAAACGGATCGTTAGTATTCAGCGGCCGAGGGTTGCGGTACTCGGGTCGAACTCCTCCTGAAACCCGGCAGTCGGATTCATTCGGATCAGGAGCCCCCCCGAATACACCAAAATAGACGGCCATCCAGCGCTGAACCGAACGGTCTTGAGTTGAAAGTCTCTCCATTTTGCATTACTTTTTTGGGAAGCGGTGCGACCGATTTCCCCAAACGGTCCGAAGGGTACGCCCTGGTCACAAAGGTTCTTCTGGATACCGACATCGGCACCGATATCGATGACGCCGTGTGCCTCGCCTATCTGCTCGCGCAACGGGACTGTGAGCTGATGGGAATTACCACAGTCACCGGTGAAGCCGAAAAGCGTGCGATGCTCGCGAGCGTGCTCTGCACAGTCGCGGGGAAGGCAATCCCCATTTTCCCCGGCGCCGAGCAACCGCTCGTGGTCCCGCAGCTCCAAAAAGTCGCCACTCAGGCGGTTGTCCTCCCCAACTGGGACCATGAAACCCGTTTTCCTCGCGGCGAAGCTGTGGAGTTTTTGCGCTCGACGATCCGAAGGTTCCCCCGAGAAATCACACTCCTTACGATCGCGCCGCTCACGAACATCGGGCTCCTGTTTTCCGTAGATCCGGAAATTCCCTCGCTCCTGAAGGGGATTGTGATGATGTGCGGCCGGTTCGGCGGGCCGGTCAACGGAGAGTATGGCCCGCTGGAATGGAACGCGTGCGGAGATCCCCATGCAACGGCGATCGTGTATGGCGCCGGCGTCCCGATTCACCGCTCTTGCGGGCTCGATGTTACGAGTTGGGTAACCATGGACGTGCTCGACATGGCGGAAGTCTGGTTCAAGGAGTGGGGCGGGGTCACATTCCACGACCCTCTGGCCGCCGCCACCATCTTCGACGAGACAATTTGCACGTTTCGAAGAGGGACGGTTTCGATAGAACTGGGGGACGCGGAATCGGCGGGAAAGACGTCCTGGTCCGAGAATGCAGCCGAACCGAGGCATGAAATTGCCGTTGAAGTCAATAACGATAGATTCTTCCGCCATTATCGATCTCTGTTTATCAAGAAGGGATCCGGCATAGAGCAGTGATTACAGGGATCCGGCATACCGTTCTTGCGTTCCGGATCCCACAGCTTGACAAACGGGGTGAAATATATTATATTATTCTGCACAAACGTTTGTGCGGTCTGTTTTCACCACTTTCCGCTTCATCGATACCGGACCCTGATCGGCCCGAACGAGCCGAATGTCCATCACGCTCCACGATATTGCCCGCAAGTCCGGATTCTCCGTCACGACAGTTTCACGCGTATTCAACAAGCAGACCGCCCGCTACCGCATCAGCCGTGAAACTGCGAGCTACATTCTTCAGGTGGCGGGAGAGTTAAACTACAGGCCGAATCAAATCGCCCGCGGACTGCGCCTCAAGAAAACGCACACGCTCGGGTTGATCGTCCCCGACATCTCCAATCCGTTTTTCGCCTACCTCATTCGAATCATCCAGAGATTCTCGCACACGTTCGGATACAGCCTTGTCGTGTGCGACACAGATGAAAACGTCGATCTGGAGAACGAGCATATCGAAGTCCTCAGAAGCAAGGGCATCGACGGCCTGATCATCATGCCGGTCGGCCAGTCCTCATCCCACCTCGAATATCTTGTTCTAGAAAACATGCCGCTCGTGCTTGTCGACCGCTGCTTCGAAGGACTTCAGACCTCCTCGGTGACCGTCGATAACCGCCGGGGGGCCTTTGAGGCGGTTGATTACATTGCAGGATGCGGTCACAGGCGCATTGCAATCGTTCAGGGACTCCCTCATACGTACGCGAACAACGAACGTGTGCAGGGGTACAGAGAGGCGCTTTCAAAAAACGGAATTTCACCCGACGAGCGCCTCATGGTGGGAAACGATTTCAGAAGCGAGGCCGGGTATACGGCGGCTCGACAGCTCTTGAAAATCGAGAGCCGGCCGACCGCAATTTTCGCCACGAGCGATCTCATCGCCCTCGGCGCGATCCAGGCGATCAGGGAAGAGGGGTTGACCATTCCGGAAGATATTTCTCTCGTGGCTTTCGATGACATCGAATTCGCGATGTCGCTTGCGTGTCCCATAACCGCGGTTGCTCAACCCAAGGAGCAAATCGGCGAAACGGCCGTGCAGCTCCTCATCGAGCAAATCAAGAACCGGGGAAAACAGAGGCCGAAACACGTTATGCTCGCTCCCAAACTGATCGTCCGTGATTCGGTGCGCAGAATAGATCGCCCGAATGGCAGAACCGAAAGACAAGCGGGATAACATTCGTTCCGGTCCGGAATCGCGGAGGATATTTCCACCGTAGCATTCGATGACATGGAAATAGCACAAACCCTCTTGCAATTAATCATTGTCCTTGCAATTCTAGCTTCGGGCTGCGGCACGAAGAATGACCGCTCCCCGGGGAAGGTAACCATCACGTTCTGGCACAGTTTCGTTTCGGCGACCGTCCCGGCGTTCGACGAGCTCCTCAAGGAATTCGAAAAGCAACACCCGACGATCGAGGTGAGAGCGCAATACGTTCCGACGGGAGATGCGCTTCTTCAGAAACTCATTACCGCCGTGCAGAGCCGAAGCGCGCCGGACATCTCGTGGATTCATTCGAACTATCTCCAGAATCTCGTCGAGGCGGATGCCATTTACCCGATGGACGAATTCACAAAGGGTCCAAACGGGCTGTCCGCCGAGGAGTTGAACGACCTCTATCCGGCGCTGCTCCAGGGATCCGCCTGGCGGGGGACGGTGTACAGCATGCCGATGGAGGCAACCAATCTCGGACTCATGTTCAACAAGCAAATGTTCAGGGATGCGGGACTCGATCCCGAGCGGGGCCCCGGAACGTGGGATGAACTTTATGCGTACGCGAAAAAATTGACCGTCGACAAAGATCACGACGGAAAGATCGACCAGTACGGTTTTTTCATTCCGATTTTTCCGGCATCGGGACCGCTGGGCGACTGGATGGTCTGGCAGTGGTATCCATTTCTCTGGCAGGCCGGCGGATATGAAATCGATTCCGGACAGACCCATCTCCTTTTAAACGGCGACGCGGGTGTGAAGGCGCTCTCGTTCTGGAAGAAGATTTACGACGATTTGAATCTGCGCTCCGTCACCGCAGATTACGACGCGGCGTTTGCCGGGAAAAAACTCGCCATGGCGATGGACGGGCCATGGAACCTCCCCCGCTACGAGAAGCTGAAGGAGCTGGACTGGGCGGCCGCCCCCCTTCCAGCGGGGCCCGCAAAACGCGCGACGGTTGTGGGCGGCGAGTACCTGGTGATCTTCAAGCAGAGCGAACATCCCAGCGAAGCGTGGACGCTGATCAAGTGGCTCCTCGATCCTGAGGTGCAGGCGCTCTGGTCAGAGAAGTCGGGGTACCTCCCGGTGCGGCATTCGGTCCTCCAGGTGAAGGAGTACCAGGAATTCTTAAAGAAAAAGCCGGGCCTCAGGGCGTTCGTCGAACAGATGGAGGTCGGGCAGGCAACGCGCCCGATCGACTACCACGGACTGGAAATCAGCCGCAATCTTGCGGTTGCGATCGAGAAAGCCACAGTCGGGGGGCTCGACCCCAAGAATGTGCTTGATGAAGCCGCGGCCGCATCGGATCAGCTTCTTCGACAGACGGCAAAACGCTGAATGAAAAGAACTCCCACGCACATCGGGGCGGCGATGCCGCAGACGGGACGGCCGGCGGCGGAAATGAATAAGCTCTGCCCGGACCGGACCGGACGCAGGGGTTTTCATGCCCGGCGATCCGGACTCGGCGCTTACCTTTTCCTCTCTCCGACGCTGCTCATTTTTTCCGTCTTCGTTCTCTTCCCCGCTCTTTTTTCATTCTACCTGAGTTTCTACAGGTGGAACATGTTCAGCCCGGACAGGTCGCCGGTCGGATTCGGCAACTATAGCCGCCTCCTTGAGTCGCCGGAATTCTGGATGGTGCTCAAAAACACCGTGGTCTATACTATCGGTACAGTTCCGCTCAACATGACGTTCGCGTTACTTATTGCTTATTTTCTCAATAAGCGGATCGTCGGAAAGAAATTCCTGCGGGCTGCCTTCTTCGCCCCGGTCGTGATCTCGCCTGTTGCGGCGGCGGTGATCTGGAGGTGGATCTACGAGCCGAATTTCGGGGTTCTCAACTACGCCATGAGCTGGTTCGGCATCCCTCCGGTCAACTGGCTCAATAACCCGTCCGCCGCAATGACTGCGTTGATCATCATGGGCGTCTGGAAATCGTTCGGGGTGAACATGGTTCTGTTCGCCGCGGGATTGCAGGGGATACCGGAACATTACTACGAGGCCGCGGAGCTCGACGGCGCAGGCAGAGCGTCCCGTTTCTGGCATATCACGATCCCGCTTCTCAGCCCGACAACGCTCTTCATCCTCGTCATGTCGATCATCGGCTCGTTCCAGGTGTTCGATATCGTGTACGTCCTGACATCGGGGGGGCCGCTGGACTCGACGAGAGTTCTCGTGTTCTATCTTTACCAGCACGCATTCAAGTTCTTTGAAATGGGCTATGCTTCCAGCGTGGCCTATGTGATGTTTGCAATGATCTTCATCCTGACGCTCGTTCAAATGAAATACTTCCAGCGCCGCGTCTACTACGCGGTTTGATATTCCGATGCCGAAAATCGGACGAATACTGAAACCTGTTCTCCTGCACGGGCTCCTGTACGGGCTGGCGCTCCTTACAGCCGCGCCCTTCCTCTGGATGATCCTGACCTCCTTCAAGGACCTCGGCGAGATACTCGTTTACCCGCCAAGACTGCTGCCGGCCAGGTTCCAGTTGGACAATTATATCAGCGCGTTTACCGCGGCGCCGTTCGGAAGATTCTATCTGAACAGCCTTTTCGTCTCGGCAGCCGTCGTCGCAGGCCAGCTCGTCACCTGTTCGCTGGCGGCATTCGCATTTGCACGGCTGAAATTCCCGGGAAGGGACGCCCTCTTCATGGTTTTT
>VBOC01000089.1:5340-16520 GCA_005877655.1 Ignavibacteria bacterium | reverse complement strand
GGTAAGAGACTCGATCACGGCCACGGACAATACATACAATCCTTCGCAGTGGTACTGCTGGCTCAGAGGATGCGTCTTCCCGACGCCGGTCAAGATGGATAATTTCATGATCGGCAAAAAATCCCCTTCGGGCATCGCGGCATCGCGGGCGGTTCTTGTGGATGCCGACCCGTATCTCACGCCCGCAGAGTTCAGGTTGAATCAGAATTTCCCAAATCCGTTTAACCCGACAACGATAATCGCCTATGAGCTGCCGGGGGAGAGCAGAGTGTCGTTGAAAATCTACAATCTCCTCGGCCAGGTTGTGCAGGCATTGAGTGACGGCATCGAAACCGCCGGATACAAGACCAGGGAATGGGATGCAAGCAGATTCGCGAGCGGAATATACTTTTACCGTCTCGAAGCTGCAAGCACAACAGAGCCGGGCAAGACCTTCATACAGGTTCGGAGACTGTTACTGGTTCGCTGAAGTGCAATTCTCCCGCCGCACCGACTGGCACCGGCGGCCCAACCGTCTCTCGGCGAGCTTAGAGACCCTCCGCCGCAGCGGGAGACAGATCTACGATCTGACGAGCGCAAATCCGACCGAGTGCGGAATCGCATATCCGGAAGGAGCCATCATATCCTCTCTTTCGAATCCCCTTTCCATTGCCTATCAGCCGAATCCCCGGGGCCTCCTTTCTGCACGTGAGGCAATTTCCCGATACTACGAGGAAAAGGGGATCGGTGTCGACCCATCGAATCTTTTTCTGACCGCGAGCACGAGCGAAGCATACTCGCTGTTATTCAAGCTGATCTGCGATACCGGTGACCAGATTCTCATTCCACAGCCCTCCTATCCGTTGTTCGATTATCTCTCGCGGTTGGATGATGTTGTGCCCGTTTGTTATCGTCTGAATTACGATCTTGGCTGGAACATCGATCTTGACTCTGTGAGAAACGGAATCACAGCGTCGACGAGAGCGATTGTGATCGTGAATCCGCACAATCCCACCGGCATGTTCCTCAAGGAAGCCGATTACCGGGCGCTGAAAAAGATCGCGGCGGAACACTCCCTCGCGCTGATCGTGGATGAAGTGTTCATCGATTTCCCTCTCGATCGGGACCAGAAAGCTATTCCATCCTCCAAAGTGGTTTCGACCACGGACGAGCAGGAAGTTCTCACGTTCACATTGAACGGTATTTCAAAAACGGCGGGATTGCCGCAGATGAAACTCGGGTGGATCCTCGTCGGCGGAGACAGGAAGACGGTTGCCGAGGCATCCGGTCGGCTCGAGATCCTTTGCGACACATTCCTTTCAGTGAACACGCCGGTGCAGGTCGCCCTTCCGGCCTTGCTGGAGGCTGGTGCATCCGTTCGTTCGAACATTCTCGCCCTGGTTCGCTCGAATTATACGCGCTTCTGCGAGGCAGTTCCCACTGATTCTGCGTGCTCGGTGCTGAATTGCGAGGGAGGGTGGTACGGCATCCTCCGGGTGCCGCGAGTCATGTCAGATGAGGAATGGTCAGTCGGATTGCTCGAATCGACAGGTGTTCATGCCTATCCCGGTTATTTTTTCGACTTTGAAACCGACGGATTTCTCGTAGTGAGTTTGGTGGTTAGAGAGGGGATATTCGAAACTGCGGTAAAAAAACTGATAGAGTTTGTCGCCTCTCGAACGAGGAAATCGAGTCTGCCGAAGTAATGGTGGCCCGATACGTGGATTGCAATAATATGATCGGACAGACGATATCACACTATGAAACCCTCGAGAGGCTCGGCGAGGGCAGATGAGACAGCGCGCGAGCTCCATTAGCGGCCCCGCACACCCCTTCTGTTCGTCTCCAATTGACGAGCGTTTGAGAGAGCGACCTGCGCCCTTGGATTGCCGGGCTCGATTTCCAGCGCCTTCGAATAATGGACGATGGCCTCTCTAAGGGAATCCTGCTGCTCAAGCAGGATGCCAAGATTGAGGTGGGCATTGAAGTCGCGGGAGTTGACTCGCAGCGCGGCCGAGAATTCCCGGGCTGCGTCGGAAGTCCTGCCCAGGCGAGCATAGACGGTGCCAAGGGCGTTGTGTGCATCCGCAGAGCCGGGATTGATTTCAAGCGCCTTGGCAAAGCGGCGGACAGCATCCTCAAGCTTACCCTTTTGGGCGAGCGCCAATCCGATGTCATAGAGCGCATTCACGTTCCCCGGGTTGATCATAAGCACCCGTGAGTACTCTGCGGTAGCGTCATCAACCCTCCCCTCTTGTGCATAGGCCAATCCGAGCTTTAAATGCGCGTTTTCCTGAAGCGGATCAAGTTCAATCACCTTTAAGTAATGGCTGATAGCCGCCTCAGTCCTTCCGGATCTCAACAGTAAATTCCCGAGGCCAAGGTGCGCATTCATCAGTTCGGGGTTGAGACGGACTGCTTCCGAAAACTCCACGATGGCATCTGCCAGCTTTCCTTGCTGGGCATCTACGGTTCCGAAGTCAGCGTGAGCGTCCGCGTCGTCAGGGTTGAGGCGCTGGGCATCGGCAAGGTGGACAGCAGCTTCATCGAATTCTCTCTCTTTGCCGAACGCAGCCCCGAGATTTTTATGCGCCAGCGCGTAATCGGGTTTGAGGCGAATTGCTTCGCGGTAATGCACAATCGCCGAGTCTAGCTTACCCAGTTTTTCAAGCGCGCTTCCCAAATTGTTGTGCGCCAGATAATTTCCTTCCGTTACTGTCAGCGCGTGAGCGAAGAGCGAAGTGTCGTTCCTCCAGAATCCCACCTGTGTAAACGTGAGCATCAAGCACGAACCGAGAATGAGAATGGCCGGGGCTGCGAGTACAACCCCCCGCTGTTTCCGCCTGCCGAGAAGTTCCGGAAGACCCCAGGAGATCATGATGAAAATGCCAATGAGAGGGATGTAGGTGTAGCGGTCCGCCCGTGCCTGCATCCCGACCTGTACGAGTCCCAGAACAGGCACGAGGCACCCGAGGTACCAGAGCCACCCGACCGTCAAATATGGAAAGCGGCGCACATTCCAGAAGGCGAAAGCGGATATCACCCCCACAACCAAGACTGCGCCTCCGATTTCCCATGCCTGCAATGAGGCGCCGGGGTGCGGGTAAAAAATTGCCAGATCGACCGGCCAAAGAGTCTTCCGGAGATAGACGATATAGGAGACTATTGCATTGGAAAATCTTGCGCCGATTGGGAACAGTTCACGCGAGGTCATTGCTCCCGCGCTCCGCTGAACAAGATAGATAGTCACGCTCCCGATGATCGCGAGTGCAAAAAGGGGAGCCTTCTCTTTGAGAAGGGCGAAAAATGACAATTTGCCACCGAAACGTGATTCTATCGTGCTCTCTGCAAGCCCAAACCTGAGGCGGCCGAGCGGCCAGTAATCGAGCAGGAGAAGTACGAAGGGAAGCGTCACGACCATTTGTTTCGACAAGACTCCGAGTGCAAAGGCCAGAAGGACGAGCATATAGTTCCGCAGCGTGCGTCGTTCGCAATAGCGAAGATAACACCAGAGCGTGAGCATCCAGAAGAAAGCAGAGAGCACGTCTTTTCGCTCCGAGATCCACGCGACTGACTCCACATGGAGAGGATGAAGGGCGAAAAGCGCTGCGACGAACGCGCCCGGCCATAGCCGGTCGGTCATCCGCTTGAGGCACAAGAACAGAAGCACGGAGTTCGCAATGTGGAGCAGTAAATTTGTGAGATGATGTCCAGCCGGATTCAAGCCGAACAACTGCACGTCAAGCATCTGCGATATCCACGTGAGCGGATGCCAGTTTGCCTCATAGCCGCTCGTGAAAGCCCACTGAAGTCTTTCATGTGGGGGTTGTGTATCAAGTATTCCGGATCATCGAGGCTGATAAAGGGGTTCCCGAGTACCGGCCAAAAGGCGGCGAGCGAAGCGACGGCGAGCAGAATGCACACCGCCGTGGTTAGACGCCCGGTGCGATTTTTCTCTGGAGCTATTTTCTCTGGAGCTAGCGGAGAACCTTGCTCAGGTATCGCCACAGGGCGGGAGCGTTCGAAGGGAGATGAATGCAGTTATTCTCGTTCACAATGTTCGGAAAAGCCTGCTGAAAGTCAAACGCTCTACGTGTTTCTAACTCACGATCGACCAATAATGGCGAGGACTGGAAACCGTTGAACCTCAGGTACAACACTGACTACGGCGGCCTCTATCGGTCGTTCGTACGAGAATATCTTTCTGGTTTGCTAGATGAAAACGACTGGAACATCACGCGGGCCGCGCGCTCCGCCGAAACGACCAGGCGCTCCTTGCAGCGACTCACAAGGAAATATGACTTAGGCTCACAACAAGGCGACGTACCGCGGCCGAGAATGGCGTCAGAGATTCGAGCCCTTCCCCGCTAACCGAGCAACACCCCTTCTACTCGCCGCATTTCCCTCATCAATTGGCGGGAACATGTCGTTCAAGTGGTCGTCCCCATCCGTGCCGGAATTCGACGACTTATACAGGCCGGCGCTGTAGGCACGCCCAGTCTTGACACTCGGGGCGATTCTATTTACTTTAAACCTGTGTTTTCGGTGGATCCTGCACCCGGGACCGGTTGCAATCGCCATCGGGCGATATCTTGCGGAGAAGAGTTCCAGATGGTTGGCCAGACAATATCACATTACAAGATTCTTGAGAAGCTCGGCGAGGGCGGGATGGGTGTGGTGTACAAAGCCGAAGATCTGAAGCTCCGGCGAATCGTCGCCTTGAAGTTTCTCCCGTTGAATCTAACAAGCACGCCGGACAAACGGGCTCGCTTTGAGCAGGAGGCCCAGGCGGCGTCCGCGCTGAACCATCCCAATGTTTGTCATATTAATGCGATCGAGGAACACGAGGGCCAGCAGTTCATCGATATGGAGTTTGTCGACGGCGTCACGCTGAGGCAAATCCTTCCTGTCCAGAAGGTCCAGGAGGCCCTCGGTTACGCAATTCAAATCGGCGATGCGTTGAACGAAGCGCACGGCAAAGGCATCGTCCATCGAGACATAAAGTGCGAGAACATCATGGTGAGCTCGAAGAACCAGATCAAGGTCATGGACTTCGGGCTGGCGAAGATGAAGGGTACCATGAAGCTGACACACACGAGCTCAACGGTCGGCACGCTCGCGTACATGGCCCCGGAACAAATCCAGGGAGGCATAGTTGATGCACGCAGCGACATTTTTTCCTTTGGAACCGTTCTTTTTGAGATGCTAACCGGAAAGACACCCTTCCGAGGTGAGCACGAAGCCGCAATGATGTACTCAATTCTGAATGAAGAGCCTGAATCAGTCGCGAAGTACCGGCCAGAACTCTCCCCCGAACTTGACCGCATTATCCGTCGCTCGTTGGAAAAAGATCCTCAAGATCGTTATCAACACGTTGATGACATGGTCAGCGAGTTGCGCCGCCTCCAGAAGCAGTCGACGAAAGTGGTTCGTCCGTCTCCCGGCGACATGACAGTACCGGCTTCCCACGATACCAAGCCGGCCGCGCCGGGAATCTTTGACGGGGCTGCCACAAGAAGGCGAATTTTTCTTCTCGGTGGAGCAGTGCTCGGCATCGGCGTGCTCGCCGCCGTCGAGTATCTTCTCTTCGTTGGAAGGGAGATCGGAGCGGAGAAACGGATCGATTCGATTGCGGTGCTGCCATTCACGAATGTCGGCGGCGACCCGAATACCGAATACATCAGTGACGGCATCACGGAAAACATCATCAACAATCTCACAACGCTGCACAAACTTCGCGTCGTACCGCGAAGCACCTCTTTTCACTACAAGGGAAAGGAATTAGATCCGCAGAAAATCGGCGGCGAGCTTCACGTGAGCGCCGTGCTCACAGGCAGAGTTACCCAGCATGGCGAGAATCTCAACATCCAATCGGAACTGGTCGATGTCCTCCGGCAATCCCAATTATGGGGAAAACAGTATCAACAAAAGCTTACCGACATTCTCGGAATGCAGGATGAGATTTCGAGAGACATCGCGGCCCAACTCCAGCTCCAGCTCAGCGGCGAAGAGCAAAAGAACCTTACGAAGCGGGGGACAAACAATGTTGAGGCCTATGAACTGTATTTGAAGGGGCGTTACTACTGGAATAAGCGCGATGCGGAGAACATCAAGCGGGGTATTCAGTTTTTCAGCCAGGCAATCGAAAAAGATTCGCAGTACGCCCTGGCGTACGCGGGACTGGCCGATTCTTATGTTTCCCCTCCCCTGCTGCTACCGCCAAAAGAGGTTATTCCAAAAGCGAAGGCGGCGGCCGTGCGAGCGTTGGAAATCGACAATCAACTTGCCGAACCGCATGCAGCACTTGCATACGCCAAATTACGCTTTGATTTTGACCCGCCGGGCGCCGACAAAGAATTCAGCCGAGCGTTCGAGCTTAACCCAAACTACTCTATCGCTCATCAATGGCACGGGTTCTATTTCATGACTTTGGGACGGTTTGAGGAGGCATTCGCGGAAGAACGACAGGCATTAAAGCTCGATCCGCTCTCGCTTGTCATCAATGCGTCTTCGGGGTGGGTCTTCTACTATGCGCGTCACTATGACGAGGCAATGCAACAATGCCGGAAGACGCTTGAGTTAGACCCGAATTTCCATATTGCACTCTGGATCCTTGGAAAGTGTTACGAGCAAAGGGGAATGTATCAGGAGGCTGTCGCAGCGTTCCAAAAGGTCATCGCAAGCAGCGGAAACACAGACGTCATCGCGGCTCTGGGGCATACGTACGCGACGATGGGCCGGAGAGATGAAGCAGAGAAAGTGATACGACAGTTGAAGGAATTGTCGAAGAATAATTACATCGGCAGGTATTCTCTAGGCGAAATATATATCGCACTCAACAAGAAAGAGGAGGCGTTCGAACAGCTTCAAGAGGCGCTCAGCGATCACGACTTTCAACTCATTCACGTGAAGGTCGACCCATGGCTTGATAGTCTTCGCTCCGATCATCGGTTTGTTGAACTTCTAAAGAAAACCGGGGTGGAGCAATGATCAGGCACGTCGGCTCCCATTCATGTTTACGTAGGAAACGAGTCGACTGACAGCCTGAGCGCCGGCCGACTCTGCCCGGGCCTTGGCCCCGTGTCCCCGGCGCATCAACTCTCCAACGCCTTATTCAAGAACCGCACCAGCGGCAGCAAGTCCTTGTAGAGCCCCACGATCTTGTCAACGAACTTCGGCGAGTAGGAAGCGTCCTCGCCCCATTCATCGCCCGTGTAGAAACTCTTATATTTGAGCCACTCCGCCATCCAGTGGTCGGCGGGAAACCCTCGCGGAGTGCGTTTCAGCTTCTCCCCCAGGAGGCCGCCGAACCGTTTGCGGAATTTGGGCTCCTCCACGATGGTTAGGAATTCTTTCGCATCATCGACCAATGCCGTGCGAATCTTCTTCAGCTGTTTGGAATCCGGCATGTAGATCCCTCCGCCAAGATCCACTAGCCCCGGTTCGATTCCGATATAAAAACCTGCGCTCTGCTGCCAGTGACCCTTGCGGTGAAAGACCGCGGCCACATGTGTCTTGTAGGGAGCCTTATTATTGCTGAAGCGTGTGTCGCGATAAATCCGGAACATGCTCCGCTTTGGATGAATGTCGAAATCCGGGGCGAGCTTCGCCATCGGAGCCTGGAGAGACCCGATCAAAGATTGCATCGGGAGTTTGACGAAGTCTTCGTACTCCGGCTTGTGTTTCGCGAACCATTCGCGATTGTTATTCTTCTTTAATTGATTCAGGAATTTTATGCCTTGCTTCGGGAACCCGGCGAACGGCGGAAAGATTTCGATGTCCAACAGCTCCGGTTTCATGCGGAGTAGTCCCCTTTCATGCTGAATAATCCCGCCTCTGGATGAATATCATTATGGTACAATTTCATGATCCGGACCTTCTTCATGATCCGGACTTTCGTACCGCCAGTCGCACGAATCCCTTCGACCGTTGCAGACGTCCCCGCGCCTCGGGTGCCGATACTTTTGACTTGATCATCACAATCGCTGTCTTAACATGGCCGTTCGCTTCTTCCAGTTTCGCAGCGGCGGTGTCGTAGTCGACTCCCGTGGTCATCATGAGTACGCGCTTCGCGCGCTCCCGAAGTTTGCGGCTGTTCATCCGGAGATCGACCATCAGGTTACCGTGGACCTTGCCCAGACGAATCATCGATGCCGTCGTCAACATATTGAGAACAAGCTTTTGAGCCGTACCCGCCTTCATCCGGGTCGAACCCATGATGGCCTCGGGGCCGACTTCCGGACAGATTGCGACATCGAGGCTTCGTCGCAATTTTGAGAATTCAGGCCTCGCAAGCATCGAACGGGGGTTTGTCGCCACAAGCATCGTTGCCGCTCCCCGGCGCCTGGCTTCCCGGATAGCCCCTACGACATAGGGTGTTCTCATGCTTGCGGCGATGCCGCATACGACATCTTTTCTCCCAACCTTCTTGCGGCGGATATCGGATCGGCCGCCCGATTCCCTGTCCTCTGAACCCTCCTTGGACCTGAAAACTGCACTTTTCCCACCTGCCATGACACCCAGTACCATGGACGGGGGTGTTCCAAATGTCGGAGGGCACTCCGCCGCGTCGAGCACACCCAGACGGCCGCTTGTGCCGGCGCCGATGTAGATCAAGCGCCCACCCGATCTGAGCGCCCGGACCACCAGCCTGACCGCCCTTGCGATGTAGGGGATTTCCCGTCTTACTGCCGAGGGGACCCCTATATCCTCGCGGGAGATTGTGCGGAGTATCCCCTCGACGCCGAGATATTCGAGCCTTCTGCTGCGGGGGTTTACTTGCTCGGTTGCAAGCTTATTGAGCTGATCGAAGAGTATTCTATTCGGGCGCATGGGGACCGATCAGGGTTGAATTACCACGATTTTCTTCTCCACCAACTCTGAGGGGTCAATCCCGTCAATGATCAAGGGATACGAGCTAATTTCGGCTGGCTTATGCTTCAGTCGGACCTCGTCGAACTCACGAGTTAGATCTCCGCCCTTCCAGAGCACAATCGACCCTGGTTTGAGTATGGCCCTGCCCTGGCTGCTATCCGCACGGCTGATTTCCGCACGGGAAGCAGAATGATCCCGCAGGAACGGCACACTCCAATCCACCATCTGGGAGATGCTTCCGACACCCCGGGAAATAGCGTAATCGAACGAGCGGTGAAACTTCGGAAGGCGATTGACATCTTCTGCGCGACCGCAGTACGTTTTGACGCGGTTCAACTTCAGGGTCGAAACAATTTCAGTCACCGCTCGAATCTTCTTCTGTATTGAATCCAACAGCGTCATATTCACATTTTTCGAGAGGATGGCCAACGGTATCCCCGGCAGACCCCCCCCGGTTCCGATATCAACAATCGCGCTCCCCGGACCGAACTCAAATTGAAACAGAAAACCAATAGAAGAGAGGATGTGCCGGGTCCAAATATTTTCCTCGTCTTTCCTTGAAATAAGATTGAGCTTCTTATTCCAATCGAGAAGCTGCGCAACGTACTTCTGCAGAAGATCGATCTGCTCATCGGCGAGACTGAACCGGTTTTTCTGGCAGATTGTCCGCAGCCATATGCCCTCTTCCATTAATATTGACGAAATCGCGGAACTCGAGTGTACAAAAGTACTGGAGTATATATAAATAGCTGTTTTTATTCAATTTACAACAGGTGGTTTCACATGAAACCACCGGATTCATTCATCTTTTGAGATGAACCATGAGAATTGAAATATCGGCCGCGGTTATGCCGCTGATCCGGGATGCCTGCCCGATCGATGACGGTCGGAACCTCGAGAGCTTTTCCTTTCCCTCGGATGACAGCGACTTCACAGAAGAGAAATTATAATCATCCGGTATGCCCAATGATTCGAATGTGTCGAACCGTTCGATCTGTTGGTGCTGCTGACAGATGTAACCGTCGTACTTGATCTCGATTTCTATCTGGTTTAGTATTTCGCCCCTCAGCTTCTCATCAGCGATTTCTCTCAAGTTCCGGAAATATCCGGGGCCTGCCTGCTCGCGGATCGTGGCAATGTCTTCAAGCCTGACCTCCGGTCTGCGCACGATCTGAGAGAGTCTTTCGCTCTGGCAAATCGGGGTGGTCTTTGACCGCTCAAGGTATGGATTGACCTCTGAGGGGTTGAAGGTTTCTAGCTTTACATAATCTAAGCCATCACGAATGAGTTTTTCTTTGACCTTCAGCCGCTCGAACGCGTCAGAGGGAATCAGTCCAAGTTTGTATCCCATGTCTGTCAGACGTCGATCCGCGTTATCCTGCCGCAGGAGGAGTCGATATTCTGCTCGCGAAGTAAACATCCTGTATGGCTCCTCGGTACTCTTACTGACCAAGTCATCTATGAGTACTCCGATGTATGCCTCAGATCGCTTCAGGACAAATGGATCTTCTCCTTTAACACTCCGCGCTGCATTTATGCCTGCTATTAGTCCCTGTGCCGCGGCCTCCTCGTATCCCGAAGTGCCGCATATCTGCCCGGCGAAGAAAAGACCATCCACGAGCTTAGTCTCAAGCGTCAGCCTTAGCTGGTGCGGGGGGAAAAAATCGTACTCCACCGCATACCCCGGTCGAAGCATCTCAACGTTCTCCAGCCCGGGAATGGTCCTGAGCCCCTCGTATTGGACTTCCTCCGGCAAGCTGGTAGAGAAGCCGTTTACGTAGACAATGTTGGTGTCGTACCCTTCGGGTTCGAGGAAGATCTGATGTCTATCCCTCTGGGCAAAGCGTAGAACTTTATCTTCGATCGACGGGCAATAGCGTGGGCCAGTTCCTTTAATCCTTCCTGTGAACATGGGGGACCTGTCAAACCCCTTCCGAAGCACAGCATGCGTGGCCTGGTTCGTATAGGTGAGGTACATGGGAACGAGTCTGTTCGAAATAGCTCGATTTTGGAAGGAAAAGGGCTGTGGGGGCTCGTCGCTGTGCTGTTCCTCGAGGCTCGAGAAGTTTATGCTATTAAGGTCAACACGAGGGGGAGTTCCTGTCTTGAGACGCCCGCTTACGAAGCCGAGCCTCTCGAGATTCGAAGTGACCCCGCTTGAAGCCCTCTCTCCGTATCGTCCACCAGGCGTGTTCTGCAGTCCGGTGTGAAGCAATCCCCTTAAGAACGTGCCGGCACAGAGGACGAGGCACCGACAAGAGATCTGCCGACCGGAACCGATTGAAAAGCCGAACAAGGCGTAGCCCTCGCTAGATTGTTTCTGGGAA
>VBOC01000089.1:3700-5323 GCA_005877655.1 Ignavibacteria bacterium | reverse complement strand
CCAGGATGTCGAGATTGGGCTGACTTTCTATCCGCCTCTGGGCCTCTGCTGCGTACCAATTGCGGTCGTTCTGACATCTGGGGGACCATACTGCAGGGCCCTTCGACCGGTTAAGCATCTTGAACTGAATCCCAGTAAAATCAGCGATTTTACCCATTTCCCCGCCCAACGCGTCGATTTCCCTCACCAGATGGCCCTTGGCGGTACCCCCAATCGCCGGATTACAGGACATCCTCCCTATGGCATTCCTATCCATGGTGAGAAGAGCAGTCTGGCACCCCATGCGAGCGGCTGCCAGAGATGCCTCAATTCCGGCATGACCGCCCCCTACCACTACGACATCATAATGGCCCTTAGGGCTGCTCATACAATCATCCCCATTATCGTGGCGGTTCTGTTCCACGTGGAACACCCCCTATTTCCCGATGCAGAATCTCGCAAAGATGTTATTCAGAACCTCCTCATTCGTGACCAAACCGATAACTTCTCCTAAACTGTCCATTGCCTGCCTGAGATTTATAGCGATGAACTCATTGCTCTTTCCTTCAACTGAGTCCTCCTGTGCCCGTACTAGGCATTCCCGTGCATTGATCAGACTCCTGGCATGCCGCTCGTTTGTAATCATAGGGCTAGATTCGGTGCCTGAGGCGCTTCCCTGGCAGGATAGCTCCACCATGCAGCTCCTTAACCGCTCGAAGCCAAAGCCGGTCTTGACCGAGGTGTAAACGGTCGGGATATCCCCCCCACCATTTGGAACTTTTACCCGCCAATCTGGCTTCAGGTCAATCTTGTTCACGACAACGATACAGCCCCTCTGGCCCGAACCGCCGTTGCGCAGGGAACTGAGGCCTTGCAAATCCTCATGGATTAACTTGTCATCCGGCTCACTTATGAATGCGACAATGTCGGCTTGGTCTGCTTCTTGCTTCGTCCGAAGCATCCCCTCCAGCTCAACCTTGTCTTCACTCTTTCTCAATCCGGCAGTATCAATCACTGAAAAAAGCAGCCCATCGATTATCAGGCTCTCTTGTATCGTATCTCGTGTTGTTCCGGGGATATCTGTCACAATCGCCCGGTTGTCGCTTAACAAGGTATTAAGAATGCTTGATTTACCGACATTCGGCCGGCCGACCAGGGCGACCCTTACGCCGTCGCGATACAGTCTACCCTGTGTGTAGGAGTCGATCAATCCCGTAATTTCTCGAATTACAGATGCTAAACTATTGTTTATATTGGATTTATCAGCAAGCTCAATACCCTCCTCACTGAAGTCAAGTTCAAGCTCGAGCAAACTGCAAAGGTTCAAGAGGTTCTCCCTCAGATCGGCGATCTTTCCGGATAACTTTCCCTGAAGTTGTGCGACGGAGACCCGGTGCGAGCGCTCCGACCTGCTGCAGATGAGATCTGCAACGGCTTCTGCCTGGGATAAATCGATGCGTCCATTGAGAAACGCCCGTCTGGTAAACTCTCCCGGTTCGGCCGGCCGGGCGCCTGATTCGATGAGGGACCCCAGAATCCTGCGAGAAATGTACATTCCCCCGTGACAGCTGAACTCTACCGTGTCTTCGGCGGTGTAGGAATGCGGCGCTTTGAAAACGGTCGAAACGACCTCCTCAATAATGT
>VBOC01000089.1:570-3660 GCA_005877655.1 Ignavibacteria bacterium | reverse complement strand
AAGGGGGGATTTTCCGCGAAACCTTTGGCAGGAGAATTCCACGGCTCCCCTACCGCTTACCCGGACGACCGAGATGCCGCCTTCGCCGATCGGTGTGACAATTGCCGCAATGATATCGTCTTGGGGATTCATGGCTGAACAGGACAGGGAGATTGGACCTTGAATTTAGGAAACTCCCCCCATAAAAACAATTGACTGTTTTCGAATGGGCCGGCCTGATCAAAACTAAGAAGCCCCGCCGTATGGGCCGGGGCTTGGGGATGGAGTATCTATTCTGTGGGGCCTATCGTGAGGCTTATTGTGAGGCCTATTGTTGCCTTTTGGGCAGTTTCATGGCCAGCTTCCCGATTATCCCCCCGCCCCCTTTCTTCTCATCAACCTTTCGCAGCGGCTCATCCTTGTGTTGCTTGTTAACCCATACCTGCTGGGCTATTGATAAGAGGTTGAACATGAAATAATAGAGGTTCAATCCGGCCGGGAAACTGTTAAACATCATTGTCAGCATCACCGGCATGAGATAGACCATCATTTTCTGCCGGGGATCCTTCACACTCATCTTCTGCTGCACGAACATCGTGATTCCCATCAGCAAGGCGAGGCCGCTGACTTCATTGATGTTGAAAAATGGGATCCTGAAAGGAAGCGTCGTCACAATATCGGGCGACGAGAGATCTTGAATCCAGCCGACAAATGACGCTTGCCGAAGCTCGATCGTTGCACTGAAGACGGCCCAGAGGGCATAGAGAATGGGCAACTGCAGGACCATCGGCAAACAACCGCCCGCAGGATTCACGCCATACTCTTTATAAAGCCTCATGATCTGCTGGTTCATTTTCTGCGGATCATCCTTGAACTTCTCGCGAATCTCAGTCATCATCGGCTGAAGAGCCTGCATTTTTCTCATCGAATCCATGCTGGTCTTCGTCAATGGGTAGAGCGCGACCTTCACGATGATAGAGAAAATGATGAGAACTATGCCATAGTTGGAAATAAACAATCGCAGGAATTGGAACAGCGGAATAATCACATACCGCGATATCGGACGGATAACCCATACTGCGCCGAGGCTCATGATGCGATCAAGCTCGACGTTGTATTGCTTCACGACGTCATAATCGAGCGGCCCCAGGAAAACGGTAAAGCGGTCGGTTTCGACCGGGTTGCCGATGAAGGGCATTTTCAGCGAGATGCTGTATGTCTCCTTCGCGCCGTTGTCCGGAAGCTTGAATCGATTTCCTTCGAGGTAGGCCCCCTGACTCACTTTCTCCCGCGGGATGATCGCAACGGCAAAATACTTGTTCCTCGCCGCGACCCATGCCACGCTGCCCGAGAGACTCTGCTTGACCGGTTCGTTGAAATTGTTCGCGTCCACCTCGATCAGCTCACCTCCCGCGAATGCAGAAGCCTTCGCGAAATTCGATTCGTTGATCGAATTACGCTCCTGGTACCGGATCCCCGATTCCCAGGCGACCTGGTATTCAAAATTGGAGATGATGTCCTCCATCTTTTCGAAGCGGTAGGAGCCGTCGAACGAATAGAGATTGCCAAAGAAGACAAACGACTTAATGATCCGGCTTTTCTCGTTGACAGGCAACACCAGTTCGACTCTCACGGACTCCTGATCCGCAACATGGATCACCTGTCCGTTTTGAAAGCTCGACCGGAAGACGAGATTTTTCGTATCGATGAGCTTGCCGTCGGAGGAGTAAAAAATCAGATTGAAATCCCGCGTGCCGGTCCCATCGAGCAAATCGACCGGGTGTTGATCCCAGCTCTTGTATTGCTTCAGCACCCACGATTGAATGGCGCCGCCTGCAGTGGAGAGCTCCGCCCGATAAAGCCCCGTCTCAATTGTAAGGACGTTTCTTTGACCGCGTCCGAGCGGCGAAAAGTACTTTCCCAGCGTGTCTCCTCCTCCGCCGGTGGGTTCAATCCTCGCGGGGGTCCTGGGCTGGCTCTGGGCGGTCTCCGGCACAGTCTGGTGACGAGCGCTGGAATCGCTTACTGATGGCGGCTTTGCGGGCGGGGGTGCGTTTGTCCACATCCAGATCATCAGGATGAGGCCGATCAAAATAAACCCGATTACTGCGTTTCGATCCATCGAATTAGGGGCGGATCATGTGCGAGTTATAGGCTAAGAAGTTCCCACAGGTAAAAAGTTCCCACGGGTGGTCAGGGAACCGGATCATGGCCGCCGGGGTGGAGTGGGTGACACCGGAGGATTCTCTTTAGTGTCAACCATAACCCCCTCATGGAGCCGTATCGTGCGATTGCCTCGAGTGCATAAGCGGAACACGAGGGGTAAAACCGGCACCTGTTTGCGGGCAAGGCCGGGGAAATGAAACTCTGGTAGGCACGAAGCATCAATGTGATCATTTGTCACCTTCGAGCCGCGATTGCGCGACAGATTGCAGAATCCTCTTCATGTCTTGTTCAATTTCAGAGAAGGTCGGAAACCGTGGTGACCGGGCGACCTTGGTCGAGTAGACGAAAATCAGCGCCAGAGGTCGCGCCGAGCTCTGCACCCTTGGGAGGATGATCTCCTTGTTGAGACGGTACGCTTCGCGCGCGAGCCTTTTCAGCCGGTTCCGATCGACGGCACGTTTCAGGGCGCCCGGGGCGGTAAATCCGACGGCCTTGCGGGCTCCACCGCGGAATTTCAGCCGCTCATCCGTCAGGAAGAGGCACCGGAGGTATGTTCCCTCAAATTTCCTCCCCTGCTTGAAGACAAGCTGAAAATTGTTCCGTCCTCGCAAGATCTCCGACCGTCCAAGCGTATGGCGCACCCGCTCGGGAGTTCGGACTTTCCGGCTCGTGCGCTTCCGACGCCTCTGTCCTAGTTCGGCCACAGAAAGACGCTCCCGCCCTCCGAGATTCCGTTTGAGCCCACATGTTGGATCGAACAGGGGTCCGCTCCCGTGAAGGATTCACCTTTATTCCCGGTCCGGGTTTCGCGTATCCGACGGGATTCGGTGAGCACCGCCCGGGCAGCACTATCACTCGTCACTAACGGTAAGCTTGTGTCGCCCTTTCGCCCGGCGCCTCGAGAGAACTTTCCTCCCATCTTTCGATTTCATGCGCTCGCGAAAT
>VBOC01000089.1:0-310 GCA_005877655.1 Ignavibacteria bacterium | reverse complement strand
TAAGATGTGGATAACCGCCAGTGCCTCTGAGCCCACTCATCCCTGCCGACAGAAAAGCCCATCACAGATCAAAAGTTCGCTGTGAATAATCGCGCCGCATGAGCCTCTCATTAAGATTTCGATTCTGAGGAAGAGATGAACCAATCTTTGTCCAATTCATCTCTTTCTCCGTGCCGCCCGCTGCCCTTGTTCACATAACTGTTAGCAACATGTTGATAGAAGTGTAAATCGCGCTAACCTCTTTCGGTTCAACCGGTTACAAAGGAATGCCCATGAGTGCCCCACACCAGAGCAGCAGTTTCGATCAGAA
>VBOC01000092.1:3245-18966 GCA_005877655.1 Ignavibacteria bacterium | reverse complement strand
GCGGGGCGATGGGATTTGAAGTCAGCAGGGGTTTTTTGGCTACTCCGCCACATTACTTCGCGGACAGGAATATCGCCGTTCATGGAATGGGGAGGGCGCTGAAGGGAGACTCTTTCGACTTGCGGGATAGCTCCGGGAGATGAGACCGGATTCCCGGCAAAAGCGGATCTCCTTGACCGGGGGGGGGAAGCTAACACTTCCCTAGGCTTGCGAGAAGCTTACGAGTTTGTTATGGAGGGTTTTTCGGCTCAGGCCCAGGATCTTGGCCGCCTTCGCCTTGTTGTTCCCGGCGGACGCCAGGGTCTGTAGGATCAGGATTCGCTCCGCTTCGTAGGAAGAGCTTCCCAACGGTATGTTGATCTGAACCCGCGATGCCACGTGCGACTGGATCTTCTCGGGCACATATTCGGAACCGATTGATTCATCGGTCGACATCACCAGGGCGCGCTCGACCACGTTCCGGACTTCCCGGACGTTGCCGGGCCAATCGTAGGCGGTAAGCATTTCCATGCATTCGTCGTTGAACCGCTGATTGGGTTTGCCGTATTTCCTGGAAAATGTCCTGAGGAAATACTCGACGAGCAGAGCAATATTAGGGCGACGCCGACATTCTTGTTTGTCGCGGCGATCATCCGGACGTCGACTTTTACTTCTTCCTTCCCTCCAAGCCTGCGGAACTTCTGAGTTTCAATGGCGCGCAAGAGCTTCGCCTGTGTCTCCTGGCTCATCTCGGCGATTTCATCGAAAAACAGAGTGCCATGGTTTGCCAGCTCAAAGCATCCCGGTTTCTTCAACAATGCTCCTGTGAAAGCGCCTTTCTCATGACCGAATAATTCATTTTCGATCACGTCCTTCGGCAGCGTCGCACAATTCAAAGCGACAAACGGCATGCCCGACCTGTTGCTCTTGAGGTGGATCAGGCGCGAGACAACTTCCTTCCCGGTTCCGCTCTCTCCGGTGATTAAGACCGTGGTCTGGGATTTGGCTACGAGGTTGACGGCAGATCGTATTTCACAAATCGCCGGGCTTTGGCCCACAAGAACCGGCTCTGCGTCGTCGGTCTGCGAGGCGGTTTCCGAACCCTTCGGCAGCGCTCCCGGGATGTGCGCGAGGGCCCGCAGGATCGATTCTGCGATCCGCGCATCGAAATTTTCGCTGATAATAAAATCGGTGGCGCCGGCTTTCATGACCCGAACCGCGTCTTCCACCGCGCCCGCTCTGGCATTGATGATCACTTTTGTCGCCAGATTCTCCCGTGCGACGTACTTCAGCAGGTCAAAGACCGGGTCGCGGACTGAATCACACCGCGTCACCAACACCGGATAGCCGCCCGAGAGCAATTCCTCCCGCACGCGGCTCAGCGAGTCGGATTCGTTGATCGCAATGTCAACAGGTTTGAGGCGGTCACTGAGAGAGAGGCTGCTCTCACCATTCAGAGACCAAAAAAGTATCGAATTCGGTAACACGGGAACTCCCTTCTCTGTGCTACGACTGTAGAACTACCTGGTACGAATCCGGTACAAAAATTCCGTTCGTGTTATTGAGAAACTAACTGGCTCGCGAAGGAGGGCGCCTGACTCTTTGCCGCAGAGAGCGAGAACAATTTATGCTTTCTGACGTCAACAGTCAAGTCAAATTTAGAGTTAATGCAAGAACAATCCGTGACAGGCGTCACTAATTTTTCAATTTTCCCGCTCTGGACTGCTTCCGCGGGCACTGGAAATAAAGTGCCGCAGATCGAATAATTTGGCCCTCAATTCTGCTTGATTCGCAACTCTTGGAGGGGACAATTTATCCGTTCCGCTTTACTCTCGGGAATTGTTTTAGGGGTGCCCGCGCTAAAAAATAACAAGGGGGAGCCGGCTTTGTCGAGAGTGATGTGAGCGTAAGCGAAGTCATCGACTCTCTATCCCCGACTCCCACTTGTCTAGGGTCTAGCCACTATACGCATGCCTGCGCTCCCATTGCCATCCCAAGCCGCGCAATGTCCCCCTCGATGCGGTCGGACTGACCCCAGTCGCTCCAGCGCACGCCGGTGACCTTCAGCGCGCACAAATTCTCCGGTATCCGTTCAAGCAGGTGGCGCGAGAAACTGAATGAGGGGAGTGATGCGAAAAGATCATCGAGAGACGTGTCCGTATCCTTCGGCCCGGCACCGAGCCCGGTCCGGCTGAAGAGTCTGCAAACCATCGGGACGAGACCTTAATAGGCGCGAAGGAGGGTGCTCGAGGCGCCGACGATGACCATCGTACTCCACAAGTACTCGCTTTGGAGGAGGTCGCGTGACGTGTACCCTGTCGGCTTTTCCAAAAACCTCCGCACGCGATAAAACGTGTTCTCTCCGTCCCGGAGAACCTCGCCACCTTTTATCATCCACCCGTATTCGGCCTCGGGACGATCGGGCTCGACGCCAAGGACCACAAGATAGTGCCGGTTCTCCTGGACAAATTCACTCGCCCTCTTGACAAATCCCATGAACCGGTCTTCCTCGAGGATGAAATGATCCGATGGAAAGAGGGCAATCACAGAGAGCGGATCGCGCCGGACAATGTGCAGGAGCGGGAGCAGCACTCCGGGTCCGGTCTCGCGGCAGAAGGGTTGAACGATGATGTTTTCAGGGGCCTGATCGTGCAGCTGATCGGCAACATACCCGTTGTGGCTTCTACTGACGATCGTCAGGAGGCGCTCCCGCGGAATGAGCATCTGGGCCCTGTCGATTGTATGCCTCAGCATCGAGCGTCCGCCGACAAAAGCGCAGTACTGCTTCGGCCGCTCTTCTCCATAGCGCCGCCTGATGTATGGCTGCAGCCGCTTGCCCTCGCCCCCGGCGAGGACTATCCCCCAAAGATGGTTGCCACGCTCGCCCGCCCTGTCCCGGAGCCCACGTAGTTCAGTGGCCCCCTCGAATCCCTCATTCATATCTATCTGGCATATCGTTTCTGGCTCCTCCATGCCTCACCAATGGGCCCATTTATTCGTCGAGCCCTTAGTGCAGGTGTACTAGGATATAGCTATGAGAGCAGAAAATCAATACGGAAAAATACGGATATTTTAAAGGGGCGTGAAACGAAGCGCAATCGGGGATAAATAGGCAGGGTGGTGTTTAATCTTGCGAACAAACTCCCAAAATTGTGGAAATTTCAGGCCGGCTGGATTATTCCTCCCCGGAGGCACGGGCCAATCCCGCCGTGACGATCCCCTGGGAGATGGCAAATCGGGTCAAGGCGGCTGCGCTGTGAATGCCAAGCTTCTGCATGATATGTCCGCGGTGGGTCTCGGCAGTCCTCATCGACACGCACAATTGATCGGCAATTTCCTTGTTGGTATACCCTTCGGCGATCAGGGCAAGGACCTCCCGCTCGCGCCTGGAAAGTCCATCGCGCCTCTTTCCCGCGCGGACCCCCTCTTTCTCCATTCGGAAATCAACGAGGAATTTTGCGACCGGCTTGCTGCAGTAGACCTCTCCGCAATAGACGGCCTCGATGGCCCGCGTCAGCTCGTCCCCGCTGATGTCTTTCAACAGGTATCCCCGTGCACCCGATCGGACCGTTTCGTGAATGTATTCTTTCGAGTCGTGAGCCGTCAGCGCGATCGTTTTCACCTTCGGCGCCGCTCTCGTGAGGCGTTTCATCACCGTGAGACCATCCATCCTGGGCATGCTGATATCCACCAGAACCACGTCCGGCTTCAGCTCTTTGGTCATCCGGACCGCCTCTTCGCCGTTTGCGGCTTCACCGACAAGCTCGATTCCCGGGCGCGTCAGAAGAGTATTTCTGAGACCCTCCCTGAAGAGCGGGTGATCTTCCACAATAAGAACCCGGATCCTATTATTCTTTTTGGCCATGGGCTTGACTCACAATCCCGGTTGTGGGGCGGGCATGCATCGGTATTCGCAGGATGATTTCCGTTCCCCCCGTCGGGACCCGGTTGATAGAGATCGTGCCTCCGATCAGTCCCGCCCGCTCGGCCATGTTGATGACCCCCAATCCTGTCCCTTCTGTGGTGCGGGCATCCCGGGACTGAGCCGCAAAACCGATTCCGTTATCCGTGATCATGAGAATGATCATCGAACGGCGCCGGAAGAGATGCAGGGATACCTGTGTCGCCCGGGCGTGCTTCTCAGTGTTTGTCAGCGCCTCCTGGGCGACGCGGTAGAGCGCAAGCTTGATTTCAGGCGCCAGAGAATCCGAGATACCCGAGTGCTGGAAGTCGACGGTGATTCCTGTTCTGCCCTGGAACTCGGAGCAGGCAGCGCGAAGCGCAGGGATAATACCGAGGTCATCGAGTTCGCTCGGCCGGAGGTTCCGGGAGATGCGCCGTACTTCCACCATTGTCTTCTCAAGCAGATCATCCAGAGATCCGAGATCCCGGTTGATCGAATCCATTGAGCAACCGTCGGCGTCCCGCATACCCCGAAGCTTGAAAAGGATCGATGAAAGCAGTTGGATAACGCCGTCATGAAGTTCCCTCGAAACCCTCCGCCTTTCCGATTCCTGGGCATCCAGAATTCGCTTGGAAAGCTTCCTCGATGCTTCCTCAATCCGTCGCGATTCGCTCGCATCCCTGATGGTCAGAAGCCTCCCGATCACGGCGCCCGCCGGGTCAGTCATCGGAGAAACGGTGACATCAACCGGGATACGCTTTCCATCCCGCCGGATAAGGATCTGCCGCAGTCCGGTCCGCCCGGCGCCGCCATGTTGCCCGGCATGAGCCGCATACTCATCGGGCGGGGAATCAGTTCTCTCACCGACGGTTCCCACGACTTCCTCGAGCTTTTTCCCGAGCGCATCCTCCGCGCTCCATCCCGTGAGCAATTGCGCTGTCCGGTTCAGGTAATCGACAAAGCCCTCGCTATCGGCCGCGATCACACCCTCGGAAAGACCCGAAAGAAGGGCGCTCTGCCTTAGCTCGTTATTCTTTATCCGTTGTTCCACCTTGAACTTATAGAGCGCAATCTCAATGGTGGCATAGAGCTCCCGGTTTTCAACCGGTTTGTGGAGATAGCCAAAGGGTTCGGAGAGAATCGCGCGATGGATCGTATGAGGATCGGAATAGGCGGTCAAGAAGAGGACCGGAACGGCGGCCCGCCTCCGAATCTTTTCGGCGGTCTCGATGCCGTCCATCGGCCCGTCAAGCCTGATATCCATGAGGATGAGGTCGGGGCGTGTGCTTTCGGCCAGCGCGATGGCGTCGGTCCCGGACATGGCAATTCCCGTCACGGCGTACCCCATCGTAAGCAGGCGATCGTGAATATCCTCCGCCACTATTTTCTCGTCCTCCACGATCAGGATTCGCGTCCGGGTGTCCATGCCGCGTTCTTTCCTAGTCATGCGAGCTCTCCTCGCACTGGTTCGCGATCCCGCCCGGCGGGACCGGGGTCAGAGGTGTTTCTTCCTGAATCGAAGCGTCCATTCCGTCCCTTCCGCAACCTTCGCATGCAATTCGCCCCCGAGTTGATCCGTCAGGCTGCGAACGATCCGCAAACCGAGAGTTTCTGCTCTTCCGACATCAACGCTCTTTGGCAGGCCCGCGCCCGTATCCGACACGACGATCGTCACCTCGTCGTCCTCCGAAGCGCGGATGCTGACGCGCACTTTCCCGGGCTCCGCGGCGGCCTTTTTTGAGCCATCCGCCGGAAACGCGTGTGTCAGGGCATTCGAAACGAGCTCGTTGATAATCAAGCCGCAGGGAACGGCTATCCCGATATCGAACCAAGCGTCTTCGGCCTCCACACTGAAGCTGACATTTCTTGATTTCTCGGGGTTGGACGCGAAAAGATCGCGCACGAGAGTCTTTGTGTAATCTGCGAAATCAATCCTCGTCAGCGCTTTCGACTGGTAGAGCTTTTCGTGGATCATGGCCATCGAGCGAACGCGGTCCTGACTCTCCCTGAACATCCTCAGCGCATCCTGATCCTTCACGTATCCGGCCTGAAGGTTGAGGAGGCTGGAAATGATCTGCAGGTTGTTCTTCACCCGGTGGTGAATCTCCCCCAGGAAGACATCGGCTTTTTCTCCGATCGATGCTTCGGTGGCCCGCTCTGCGCGTGCTCGCTCGGTGACATCGTCAACCGCCAGGAAGACGTATTTTCCCTCCTTCCCGGGCTCGGCGACAAGCCGCGCATGAACCAGCAGGGTCTTTTCCCCGACGCGCGGAAACTCCCGCTGAAGTTCGAAATCAAAGAATCCCTTGTCTTCCGCGAACGCCTTTTCCAGTCTGATTCTCATCGGAGGGATGTCCCACACACCCCCCCCGAGTTCATAAATGGACCTGCCGATCGTTTCTTCCGGAGCCATCTTGAAAACCTGCGTGAATGCGGAGTTCGATTTTACCACCTTGTACGACGAGTCCAGAATAATGACGGGAGAGCTCAAGAGTTCCAACACCGTGTTGAGATGCTGGTGAGCCGACTCAAGCTCCATGACCGCTCCCTTCGCGTGCGTGATGTCGAGGAATACGATGATGGCGCCCTCGATCTTATTGTCGGGCGTCTTATAGGGCCGGATGCGCATCGAGTAGCTGTTTCCCTTCTTATCCCGCACCTCCTGCTCGACGAGCGTTACCGTCTCGATCACTTCGGCGACAAGGCGGTCCAGGTCCGGAATGTCCACATTCATCTTGATATCGCCGATCGGCCGGCCTACGTCGGTCGGAATCAGGTTCATCAGTTTTTCGGCAGGAGCGGTGAATTTACGGATCCTCATGTCGGCGCCCAGGATAATGACCGGAAGATTCACGGATGCCAGAAGATTGACGAGGTCGCTGTTCACATGGGACAATTCCGCGTTGCGTTGCTGGACCTCCTCATTCAACGTCATGAGTTCTTCGTTCGTCGATTGAAGCTCCTCCTTTGCCGTTTCCGCCTCCTCATTGGTGCTCTGGAGCTCCTCGTTCGACGAAAGAATCTCCTCGTTTGCCGCCTTGAGCTCCTCGTTCGTCGCTTCCTGTTCTTCGATGATCGATTGCAAATTGTCCCGTGTGGACTCCAGTTCCAGTTTAAGCTCCTTCGTCCTGCCCGCCTCTTCGGCATTGGACCGCTTTTTCGATCTGAGAGGGAGCCGTCCTCGCTCCCCCCGTTCGTCGAACAAGACCAGGTAGTAATACAGTGCCGTCGACTTCACCCTGATCGGCACGACCCGCAGATCGACGGCCTCCGGTTTGCCGTCCAGTTTAATCCCGACGTTTCTCTTTTCAACGGCGGCCCCGGATTTGCTTGCTTGCCGCAGCGCGGCGCGCAGATCAGCCATCAGCCCCTCCCGCGCCATCTTGAAAACATGAAGACTGGCCCTGCCCGAGGCGGGCGCAAAAAACCGGTTCGCATTTCCCCTGAATTGAACGATCTCAAAGTCCTGGTTGATCAACACACTCGGCGGAGTAAACTTGGACAGTACAATCTGCTCGGCGTCCTTGACTATTTCGGCTTCGGTTTGCGCGACTTCTCCGCCGGGATTCACCGCTCTGCCGTGGAACATACTGCCGATTGCCGGGAGCCCTGACCGCGTGAGCTCTAAGTGTACGTTGGCAGCCCGCATTTTCCTGGAGAAGATCCTCGACCGCGTATCGACGGGCGCAAAGAGATTTTCCAACCCCGTCATGTTTTCGGCCGTTCCGAGGAGAAGAAAACCCTTCGGCTTAAGGGCATAGTTGAACAGCAGACCGATCCTTCTCTGAAGCAACTGATCAGATTGAGTTTCGAAAAAGGAGGATCCTTCGTCAAATCTTGTTTTGCGAAGATGCAGAGCTCACGGATGCTCTTGTTGACCTGATAGCCGGCGTCGACTTTGGTAAAAAATCTCCGCAATCGATCCGTCGAGACGTCCATGGCGATATTCTCGACGTAAACCCCGGCGCGGGCTCTCGAGAGGAACGCGTCGCTGATGTCGGTGGCAAAGATTTGAATCTGGGGCCGGTCGCGTTTCTTTTCCACAAACTCCACCAGACTGATGGCAAGTGAATAGACCTCTTCCCCGGTGGCGCAGCCCGGCACCCAGAGCCGGATCGGTTCGCGCTCTTCAAGGGATCCGACGATGGCGGGGTACACTTTCTTTCGAAGCACATCAAACACCTTCGGGTCCCTGAAAAAGCCGGTCACCATCACGAGCAGTTCCTGATACAGGCGATCGAGCTCGCCGCTGTTCTTCTCGCACAGCCGCACATAGTCCCAGAGATTTTCCATGTGATGGAGCGTCAGCAGCTTGAAGAGCGTGGCGAGCGCCGTCCCGGATTTCGGGAAGAAGGACTCGGCAGGTTCCATCGGAGCCGGTAGGCCCACCAATGGGCGGACGGAGATCCGCGCCAACTCTGCGGCGATTTGGGCGGGCGGCAGGACGAAATCCACACGTCCGGTCGCCACGGCGCTATGGGGCATGCCGGGGTACCGGGCCGTCTGCTCGTCCTGGGCGAACGTCATTCCGCCCGAGCTCTTGATGGCTTCAATCCCCAGTGCGCCGTCGGATGCGCTCCCGGAGAGTATGATGCCGATCGCCATCTCTGCGCGGTCCTCGGCGAGCGATCGGAGAAAGAAATCTATCGGCATCGGTTGTCCGCCAAATTTCTTGCGCGGGGTCAGCTTCAAAACGCCCCTTTCGATTACCATATACGTGTTCGGCGGGATCACATAAATGTGATTCGGCTCGACCGCGCGGCCGTTCTTCACCTCCTCGATGGACAATTTCGTGGCGCGCGAAAGTAAGTCGGTGAGAAGACTGTGATGTGAGGGGTCGAGATGCGGGACAAGGACGAACCCCATCCCGAGGTCGAGCGGCAGGTGCTCCAATAATTGTTTGAATGCTTCAAGCCCTCCGGCCGAAGCGCCGATGCCGACGATCGGGAAGGGAGTTGCTCTTGCGCGCGTTACTCCGACCGCTCTCGCGGGTCGGGCTCCCGGCGATGACACGCGCGCCCGGGCCGGTAAGCGAGAAGCGATCCTCCTCTTCCCGCCCGCCCGATCAGAGGCGCCGGTTACACGGGAACCTTCGGATCGACGGATCCTGGTCGCGTTTCTGTCAGGTCTACTTTTCTTGCGGGAAGGCGTGGGTTCCTCTGTAGAAAGAAGTGTGGTACATTGAGTGAGATCTCACTCTGAAGCGGTCAAATGCGCGGCTCTAGAGATTATAGCGCTTTTTCCTTTTAAATCCAACCGTCGGCGAGAGGTGGTGCGGTCTACTAAGTATTCGTAAAAAATTGCTACGACTGGGCTGCTCGCGTATCAGCTCTCAAACTTGTGAGATTCATCACAGGATTTTTTTGGTGTATTGAATGTAGGGGGCGCTATGGATATTTTGCGCGCCAGTGAGAATGAACCTCCTATTTGAACTGGATTGTCTGGTCGATGGAAGATTTCAGTGCCGGAAAAATCGTACAAGAACCAGTACCGGGGCACGCTGCCTCTGCTGCCGGGGGGGCGGGATGAATCGCTGGACGCTGCCCGTCCGAACAAGGGATCGGGATGAATAGCCGGGTAGAAGCGAATATTCCGGAACCGGGTATCGCCCGCGAGGCGCGGCGCAGGTATTTCCGGGACGAGTGGAAGTACGAAATATGGGGGGCCCAGGGCAAGCTTCTGGCCGTTCAGGAGGCTCTTGCGGATGCGGACGTCAGCCCCCGCGATTTGACCCCCTGGCACGCCGACATGGAGCGTGTCGTCGATTATATCTTTCCCCGGATCAGGATGTATTCCGCAAAATTAAACCGCGATCTCTCCGACTACCTGGTTGACTCCGCGAAGCGGTACAGGATCATCTGCGAAGAGGCAGCAGCGAGGTTCTCCATCCCGGTGGAGCAAATCGAGGAAATACTCACAACCCCCCAACAATCAAATGATGAAGACGGAGTGACCTTTCTATGAAAATGATCGAGTTCCTGGCTTTGAACTTCTCCGTCCTCTTCGGCCTGACTCTCTCCTATGTGATTTTCCTCCGTGCTCTGCACCGCAAGAGAGCCCGGCTCAACCCGGGACTCGAGCCGATCAGATGTTGATTTCAAGAAAAAAATGTGATATCATTTAGGCGCTTCCGCGCTCGCGGCCTTGATCCGCCGCGGAGGACACGATCACGGATTCTTGATCCAGGAGAAGATTGCGTATGAAACTTCTTTCTGCAACAGTCCTTACCTGCGTCCTGGCCAGTGTTCCGATGGTCCGTGCCGCAAACTCGCCGTCGAACCGGTACACCTATACTGCCGGCGCCCGCATCGACGCGGGCACCGGGATTCCCCGCGCGCTTTACTTCCTCAATGAGGGGCCGTTCCAGGGCACACCGGAGGAAATCGCCCGCCAGTTTTTAAAAACAAGAATCAAAGCGCTCCGCCTCCGGCACACGCTTGAGGACGTCGACGTTGCAAGCGTCCAGGAATCTCCGATGGGATATCACGTCACCTTTCATCAGAAGTACGCGGGTATCCCGGTGTACCGGTCTGATATTGTGGTGACCGTCGACCGATCCAATAAAGTCGTCTTTGCGACCAATAACTACAAACCGGGACTCAAGCTGAGCCGATCCGCGCCAAAATTAAGCAAAGCAGACGCGCTTCTAATCGCGCGAAAGCATCTGAAGGTTAAAGGAAAGCTCCTGGGTGATGAAACTTCGACGCTCATGATCTACGCAGAGGAGAGAATCCCCCGCCTGACGTATCGTGTGACAATCGCAACCGAAGATCCGATGGGCGACTGGGAAGTTTTCGTCGATGCCCTGAGCGGTGTTGTCATCAGCGTCGAGAACCTTATGGAAAACGAGAAACCCGCATCGAAAGCCGACGTAAGGCCCAGCGGCTTGCAGGCGGCCGGGACCGGCTATGTCTTCGATCCGGATCCTCTTACTTACGCGAAAGTGCCGCGGGGCACGCCCGGTTACACCGATAACAACGACGCCGACAGCCCGCAGCTTGACTCGGCGCGGATTTTGGTCACGCTGAACGATATCACATTGAACGCCGGAGTTTACAATCTCACCGGTCCATACGTGCAGATCGCGGATTTCGAATCTCCCACGGACACGTTCCCGACGCCGGCGAGTGCAGATTCATTCAGGTTCAACCGGAGCCAGAAGGGGTTCGAAGCCGTCATGGTGTACTACCACATCGACAAGGCGCAGCGGTACATCCAGTCCCTGGGCTTTAATAGCATCCAGAATCGATCGATACCCGCGGATCCCCACGGGTACAACGGAGCCGACAACTCACACTATCTCCCAAGCATTGATAAGATCGCGTTCGGGGACGGGGGCGTGGACGACGGTGAGGACGCGACGGTGATACTCCATGAGTACGGCCACGCGATGCAAAACGCCGAGAAGCCGGGATGGAGCGCAAGCGGCGGAGAGGCCCGCCACATCGGTGAGGGATTCGGCGATTATTGGGCGGGAAGTTATCTCCGCGCAAACTTTACTTACAACACAGACAGTGTGTTCAACTGGGACGGCACTGCCCCCACCGGAAGCAGGCGAACGCTGAACGACCCGCGCGGCTACCCTCAAAACGGTGTGGCCACGATGGAGGTGCATGAGGCGGGCCAAATCTGGTCCTCTGTGCTCATGCTCCTCTGGGGTGACTTAGGCAGGGCGGTGATGGACAAGCTTGTGCTTCAGAGTCACTACCTCCTCGGGGCCAGCCCGACCATGCACGACAATGCGTGCGCCATCATCCAGGCCGACAAGAGCCTCTATGGGGGCGCTCATATGAACACGCTTCTGCAGCGATTCATTGCGCGGGGATTTCTCCGGGTCGATATCGAGTTTGTCATCGATGATACCGGCAGCATGTCGGATGAGATCGACGACGTGCGCGCAGCGCTTACGGCGTTCCTGCAAACTTTTTCCCAGGACACCTGCATCGTTTACCAGTTGACCACATTCAAGGATGATGTGACACAGCGGGACCTCACCACTGATCTCACCACGATCCGCAATGAGGTTGCAGGGCTGGTCGCCTCAGGCGGGGGCGATTGCCCCGAGGGATCGGTGGAGGCCCTCAATTCTGTGAAGGATACTGTGCGCAGAGGCGGCACGATTCTGTTTGTCACCGATGCGTCTCCTCATCCCGGCGCCGACATCGACGGGACGATTGCGGCGCTCCGCGCCCGGGGTATCCGGGTAAACGTACTTTTGTCAGGCGATTGTTACACCTCGCCGTCGGCGGAGGCCGGGCACAAGCCGGTCATTTCGGACAATCTTCACACAGGTGCCCGACCAACGAAGGATGGACTTGCCGGCCAACTCCTGCCTCACCGCTATAAAAGGCAGGCGGCCGTTTCCGATACGCTCATCCTCGGCGACGACGACTTCATTGAGGTCAGCCTGCCCTTTACATTCCCATTCTGTAACCGTAGTTTCTCATCCGTTTTTGTGGGATCGAACGGTTATGTGACGTTCGGCGAAGGCACCACCGATCACACTGTGGGATCGTACTACCTCGTGAATGGACCGAGACGCATTGCGGGACTGCTCTCCGACCTCTACCCGCCGGGCGGAGGAACGGTGGTTGCCCACCAGGTCGGCAGCGACTTCGACATCGCTTATGCAAATATTCGTACCTACAGCGGGACGGATACCGTGACATTCACGATCCGGCTCCGGCCCGACGGCACCTTTCAGGTCGCGTATGTGAAGATGGCATCGACAGTGGCAGGTCTCGCGGGCTTCAGCGCGGGCAACGGAGTGAGCGATCCCGGAGCCTACGAGCTTTTTAACGGGTCCAACAACGATCTTGCGGGCCACACGCTCGAGTATGCGGCGTGCACCTACCCTCCTCCCACCGGCTCGGTAACCGGTCTGCTCTGGCACGATACGAATAAAAACCTCATTCGCGATTCATCAGAACAAGCGCTCTCCGGCTGGACGGTGAATGCCTCCGGGCCGGTCTACGGAACAACCGTCTCCGATTCACTCGGGCAGTACCGGTTGGAGGACCTACAGCGCGGAACGTACCACATCGCTCCTTCAAATCCATATGGCTGGACAACGGTGTATCCGGTTGCGGGATCTTACTCGATCATCCTCGATTCCGGTGCGACTCGCGCCAACACCGACTTTGGCGAGTTGCTGACCTCCGGCATCTACGGCGTCAAATTCTACGACGCGAATGATAACGGCGTAAAAGACCCGGGAGAACCGGGCCTCGGGCACGTACACGTTGACGGAACAACTGCCCGCGGCGCCCGGATGGTCTCAAACGTACCCGCCAGGCAATGCATGGACGGTCTCCGTCGACACCGGCGGTCTTACATTCGTCGATAAGGATTTCGGCAATTACGGAGCGCCTGTCTCGATTTCCGGAACGGTGTTCACCGACCTGAATAATAACGGCGTCAGGGATTCGAACGACTACGGGTTGGCCGGTTGGTCCGTCTATACTTCCGGTCTGACTTATCTGTACACCGTGACTGATTCAAACGGCAATTACTCCTTTACCGCCCTGCCTCCGGGCGCCTATGACGTCAACGAAACTCCGAACCCCGAATATGCACAAACGTACCCGCCGGCGACGTACTATTCGCTGACACTCAATCCCGGAGACAGCGCCTCGGGCAAGGATTTTGGCAACCACAAACTTCCGACATCGTTCGAATCTTTCTCGAAGCTCGCATTTGAAACGGGCGGCTTTTTTGCCTTCATCCCTGCGACGGTGCTCGGAGATACATCCGAGGCGCGGCGCTTCATCAATACCGCATACAATGTTCTCCAGGGAGGAATCACGAAATCTGTCGGAGTCATCGAGCCGCCAAAGATCCCGCTCGGAACAACCGTCACGGTTGACATTTCAGGATCGAAAACAAACTTCCAGCCGGGAACGAGTCTTTATTTTTCCGGCGCCGGTGTGACCGCGTCGAATGTGAGGGTGATTTCTCCCATCAGGCTGGAAGCCGATGTCACGGTCGATCCGGGCGCCACGCTCGGGTTCCGGGATATTGTCACTGTGACAGACCTGGGGGGAGGCCAGCACGACACTGCTTCCGGAAAAGGCTCTCTTGAGCTTATCGCGACTCCGGCCGGCGCTACGATCCTGGGCATCGCCCCGAACACGGGTGCTCGCGGAGATTCCATGGTAGTCATCATATCGGCGGTGAATACAAATTTTGCCGACACTTCATCGGTGTATTTGGGCCGGGGAGTTACGGTGACGGGTCGTACGGCCCTCTCTCCCACAAAGCTCCGGGCGTTCATTAAGATCAACCAAAAAACCGATATCGGTTTCCGGGACGTGAGCGTAACGACGGGGAGTCAAAACGCAACGGAGTCGGTGCCTGGGCCGTTCTTTATAAGCAGCTCGGCGCCCCAATATGCCTTCCTGGCGAGCGTCGGACCCGGGTCGGCTTACCAGGGCGATTCCCTGACGATCAACGTGGCCGGAACAAACACGACGTTCGCCGCGGGTGTATCCGTTGTTTCCTTCAGCGGATCCGGCATCGAGGTCCTTGCGACGCGGGTCACCACGACGACGACGGCCGATGTCGACATAAGAATCGACCGATTTGCGCCGGCCGGTTACCGCGACGTGTTTGTGACGACTGGACCGGAAGAGGCGGCTATCCTCAGTGCATTCAACGTTCTCGTCAACCCGCTTGGCGTGGCGGAAACCGGCCGGATACCGACTCACTACTCGCTTTTGCAGAGCTATCCGAACCCCTTCAACCCCTCGACGGTCATCCAATTCGATCTGCCCAAATCGTCGCGGACAACTTTGAAAATCTACGACGTTCTGGGACGGGAGATTGCCACGCTTCTCAACGATGAGCCGTATGCGCCGGGGACCTACCGCATCGTGTATCAGGGAGGTTCGCTTGCCTCCGGGGTCTATTTCTACTCGCTCAAGGCTGTGGCGTCGGGCAGCGAAGTGTTCGAGGAAATGAGGAAAATGATCTTCATGAAATAAGGCAGAGACTCTCATGGCCTCAATCTCAAGACACTGAGTCTGGTTTGGTTCAAGAAATTCTCCCATATAGAGGGCGTGACAAAGTCATTCAACGGAAGATTAATCCTGGCCTTCGCGGCCGTTTACACGATCTGGGGCTCCACGTTTCTCGGCATACGTATTGCGATCGATACCATTCCGCCACTTCTTATGGCGGGAATTCGATTCACAGGAGCCGGGATTCTCTTGTATCTGGGGGCTCGCGCCCGGGGAGCGAAACCGCCGACGCTCACCGAATGGCGATCGGCTGCGATCATCGGCGCCGCTTTATTCTTCATCAGTAACGGCGGAGTCTCGTGGTCTGAGCTTCGCGTCCCATCCGGCATCACCGCCCTGCTCGTCTCAACCGTGCCGTTCTGGTTTGTGACAATGGAATGGCTCTGGCACGATGGAGCGCGGCCCACCCGGAGAATTGTGCTGGGATTGATTATCGGGCTCAGCGGCGTAATGCTGCTCATCGGCCCCGGTCAACTTACTGGACGGGGGTCGATAGACCTCGTTGGCGTGGGTGTGCTTATGATTGCAAACTTTTCGTGGGCAACCGGCTCGCTCTATGCGCGCCGGGCAAAACTTCCGTCATCGCAGCTGCTCGCTGCCGGAATGCAGATGGGTGCGGGCGGAGTGATTCTTCTCATCGTGAGCCTTCTCACCGGAGAGATTGGCCGCTTCGATCCGGCCGCGGTTAGTCTTCCCTCCTGGCTCGCTCTGCTGTATCTGCTGGTGTTCGGATCCATCGTGGGGTTCACCGCCTATACTTGGCTTCTTCGCGCGACGACCCCTTCCCGTCTTGCTACCTATGCGTACGTGAACCCGGTGA